>JBBDIW010000048.1:1873-18412 GCA_040880165.1 Gemmatimonadota bacterium
GAAGCCGGCCGCGAAGAAGGCCGCCGCGAAGAAGCCAGCCGCGAAGAAGAAGGCTCCCGCGAAGAAGGCCGCCGCGAAGAAGAAGGCTCCCGCGAAGAAGGCCGCCGCGAAGGCGGACGCCGACGAGGCCACGGAGGCGAAGGCCGCCCCCGCGAAGAAGGCCGCGACGAAGAAGCCGGCGGCCGAAAAGGCTTCCGCGAAGAAGAAGGCGGCGGACGACGACGCGGACGCGAAGACCGCACCGGCCGCGAAGAAGAAGGCCGCGGCGAAGAAGCCGGCGGCAAAGAAGGCAGACGCCGCGGCGGACGACGCCGAGGCCAGGGGAGACGAGTCCGATGCGTGAGGCATACGAGATCATCATCGCGCCGATCGTGACCGAGAAGGCGACGCGTCTGACGGACGAACAGAACGTCTACGTCTTCCTGGTCCACAACAGCGCGAACAAGGTGGAGATCGCCAAGGCGGTCGAGCAGGTCTGGGACGTGAAGGTGGAAGATGTCCGCACCATGCGGTATGCCGGCAAGGCGCGCCGTTCCATGATGGGACGGATGAGCCCCAACCGGAAGCCGGGGCGGCAGCCGTCCTACAAGAAGGCGATGGTCCGGTTGGCGGAAGGCGATCATATCGAGCTGTACGAGGCGGGTTGAGATCATGGCACTGAAGAAATTCAAACCGATCACGCCGGGAACGCGATTCCGTTCCGTGGTGTCGGGCGAGGAGATCACCCGGAAGGGTCCGGAGCGCTCCCTCACGGAGCCGCTCTCCGCGAAGGGCGGGCGGAACCACCACGGGCGCATCACGATGCGTCGCCGGGGTGGCGGCCACAAGCGCCGCTACCGCCGCATCGACTTCCGCCGCGACAAGGCCGTGCCCGGGCGCGTGGCCGAGATCGAGTACGATCCGAACCGCTCCGCGAACATCGCGCTCATCCACTACGCCGACGGAGAAAAGCGCTACATTCTCCAGCCGCGTGGACTGAGCGTCGGCGACACCGTCGAGGCGGGGCCGGAGGCGGACATCAAGCTGGGCAACTCCGTCGTGCTCGAGCGCATCCCGCTGGGAACGCAGGTGCACAACGTGGAGCTGAAGCCGGGCAAGGGCGGCCAGATGGCGCGCTCGGCCGGCACCGGCGTCCAGATCGTGGCGAAGGAAGGCGACTACGTTACCGTCCGTCTGCCCTCGACCGAGGTGCGCCGCGTCCGCAAGGAGTGCCGCGCCACCATCGGCCAGGTCGGCAACATCGACCACGAGCTGCAGGTGTACGGGAAGGCCGGCGCGATGCGCTGGAGGGGTCGTCGCCCGAAGGTCCGCGGCGTCGCGATGAACCCGGTGGACCACCCGCTCGGAGGTGGAGAGGGCCGGACGTCCGGCGGACGCCCCCCGGTCTCCCCCTGGGGCAAGCCCGAAGGCAAGAAGACGCGGGACAAGAAGAAGCATTCGAACAAGTACATCGTGCGTGGACGGAAGCGCGGAAAGGCGACCAAGTCGTGATCTCCACCGTCTCGAGCACGCTCAACGCGAGGTTGATACCGTATGCCGCGTAGTGTAAAGAAGGGTCCCTATATCGATGACAAGCTCCTCCTGAAGGTCGAGGTGATGAATTCGAAGGGAGAGAAGAAAGTCATCAAGACATGGGCCCGGGCCTCCACCATCTCCCCCGATTTCGTGGGACACACGGTGGCCGTGCATAACGGAAACAAGTTCATCCCCGTGTACATCACAGAGAACATGGTCGGCCACAAGCTCGGCGAGTTCTCCCCCACCCGGCTCTTCCGGGGACATGGCGGGAAGCTGGCCGACAAGCGGTCCAGGCCGAAGTAATCAAGGGCGACCGGAGAGAGATGATGGAAGCAAAGGCCATTGCAAGGCATGTACGGATGAGTCCCCGCAAGGTGCGGCTCGTCGTGGACCAGATCCGCGGTCGCTCGGTGAACGAGGCGTATGCCCTTCTTCAGTTTTCGAAGAAGGCGGCCTCCGAACCGGTGAGCAAGACGCTCCGCTCCGCCGTTGCCAACGCACAGGTGAAGGCGCAGGACGAGGGCGACGTCCTGGACGTGGACGAGCTCCTGGTCCGGGAGGCATTCGTGGACGAAGGGCCCACCATGCGGCGTTTCCGCGCCGCGGCCATGGGACGGGCGGCACCGCTCCGGAAGCGTTCGAGCCACATCACGGTCATCGTCGACAGCGACACCAGCCGCATCAAGCGGCAGGCCAAGGAGTAGCGGGATGGGACAGAAGACGCACCCGATCGGTTTCCGACTCGGAGTCATCAAGGACTGGCGTTCGCGCTGGTACGCGGAGAAGGACTTTCCGCGCCTCCTCCAGGAGGACGAGACAATCCGCACGTACATGAATCGGCGGCTGGCCCACGCGGCCCTCTCCGACATCGTGATCGAGCGGAAGCCCTCGAAGATCGTCGTCACGGTGCACACCGCGCGTCCGGGTGTCGTCATCGGCAAGCGCGGCTCCGAGGTGGACAAGCTCCGCGACGAGCTGGGCGTGCTGACGAGCAGCGAGGTCTCCATCAATGTGGAGGAGATCAAGCGCCCCGAGCTGGACGCGGTCCTGGTGGCCGAGAACGTCGCCCACCAGCTGCGCCAGCGGATCTCCTTCCGCCGCGCGATGAAGCGGGCGGTCCAGTCCGCGCGTCGCGCGGGTGCCGAGGGCATCCGCATCCAGTGCGCGGGCCGTCTCGGCGGCGCCGAGATCGCGCGCACCGAGGGCTACAACGAGGGACGCGTTCCCCTTCATACCCTCCGGGCCGACATCGACTACGCCGAGATCACGGCGAAGACGACGTACGGGACCGTGGGGGTCAAGTGCTGGATTTTCAAGGGCGAAGTGGTGGACGAACGGCGTGGCCGGACGTACTCCACGGGTTCCTGACGAGAGGATAAGCGATGTTAGCGCCAAAGCGGATCAAGTATCGCAAGAAGCACAAGGGAAAGATGCGGGGGAAGGCGACCCGCGGAAATCTCGTGTCCTTCGGTGAGTACGGCCTCCAGGCAACGGAGCCGCACTGGATTTCGAACCGGCAGATCGAGGCCGCCCGTATCGCCATGACGCGGCACATCAAGCGTGGCGGAAAGGTCTGGATCCGGATCTTCCCGGACAAGCCGATCACCTCGAAGCCCGCCGAGACCCGCATGGGGAAGGGGAAGGGCAACGTCGAGGGGTGGGTGGCCGTGGTGAAGCCGGGCCGTGTCATGTTCGAGATGGAGGGCGTGCCCCGCGACGTCGCGCAGCGCGCGATGGAGCTGGCCGCGGCCAAGCTCCCGATCAAGACCCGTTTCGTCGTCCGCGACGAACAGCTGGGAGGCTGAACACGATGAAGGCCGAAGACATCAGGGAGCTGACCGATTCGCAGATCGAGGAGCGGATGGGCGAGCTCAGGGAAGAGCTCTTCAAGCTGCGCTTCCGCAGCGCGACGATGGAGCTGGAGAACCCCGGGCTGATTCAGACGATCCGGAAGGATATCGCCCGCATGAACACCATCCTGCGCGAGCGCGAGCTCGCCGCGGAGCAGAGCTGAGCGAGTAGCGTACATGGCGAAGAGCGAGACGGAAGACGTGACCGAGAACGAAGACGTGACCGAGAACGAGGACGTGACCGAGGCGGCGGCCGCTCCCGAGGCGGAGGCCGAAGCGCAGACGCAGGCTCCCGACGAGGGAAGCCTGGAGCCCGGCGGCCGCAACCGGCGCAAGCAGCGTCTGGGCGTGGTCGTCAGCGACAGGGGCGACAAGACCGTCGTCGTCCTGGTGGAGCGGCGCTTCGCGCACCCGCTGTACGGCAAGCAGATGAAGCGGACGAAGAAGTACCACGCCCACGACGAGAAGAACGAGTACCGGATGGGGGACACGGTCCGGATCATTGAGACCAGGCCGATTTCGAAGCTCAAGCGCTGGCGCGTGGCGGAGCTTCTCAACCGCGCTGAAGCAGTATAAAGGGACAATCCGATGATTCAGCAGGAATCGATTCTCATGATCGCGGACAACACGGGCGCCAAGCGCGGCCTCTGTATCCGCGTGCTGGGTGGCTCGCGCCGGCGCTACGCCCGGGTCGGGGACGTGATCGTCATGACGATCAAGGACGCCATCCCGAATGCGGGCGTGAAGAAGGGTGAGGTGGTCAAGGCCGTCATCGTGCGGACCGCCAAGGAAGTGCGTCGCAAGGACGGCTCGTACATCCGCTTCGACGACAACGCCGCCGTGCTCATCAACCCGAACGGCGAGCCCCGCGGGACCCGCATCTTCGGGCCCGTCGGTCGCGAGCTGAGAGAGAAGCGCTACATGAAGATCGTATCGCTCGCCCCGGAGGTGATCTGATGGATACGAAGCGGAAGGCGACGAAGCGCAAGTACAATATCGTGAAGGGCGACCGTGTCCGCGTGATCCGCGGCAACTTCCGCGAGATGGAGGGCACCGTCCTCCGGCTCGAGCGGGACAAGGGCCGCATCGTCGTGGAGGGCGTGAACATGAGGAAGCGGCACGAGAAGCCGAGCCCCTCCAACGAGGAAGGCGGAATCGTTACCTTCGAGGCCCCGATCGATATCTCGAACGTGATGCTGATCGACCCGGTCGGCGGCAAGCCGACCCGCGTGCGCATCCGCACGGAGAGTGACGGCACGCGCGAGCGCGTCGGCGTGAAGACGGGAAACCAGATTCCGAAGCCGTAGCCGGGCCGGCACCGTCGGGGTCGCCCCCGGAGGAGCACCGAAGGGTACGCGACGCGGGAACAGGAAGGGAATACGGCAGCGTGTGCGGGGCGAAGGGCCCCTAACCTACAACGAAGGAGAGGCGTCGGACCGGGCTTCCGGTTCCACGCCTCCGGCAGAGAAAGATGGCAGCTGAGGCGAGACTACATACGCATTACCGGGAGCACGTTCACCCGGCGCTCATGAAGCAGTTCGGGTTCACGAACCCTCACCAGGTCCCGCGGGTGGAGAAGGTCGTCATCAACGTGGGGATGGGCGAGGCTTCCAAGAACCAGAAGCTTCTGGACAGCGTGCTCGAGGAGCTGGGCCTGATCACGGGCCAGCGCCCGGTGACGACCCGCGCGCGCAAGTCGATCGCGAACTTTTCGCTGCGCGAGGGGATGCCGGTCGGCGCCTCGGTGACGCTGCGCCGGCTGCGGATGTACGAGTTCCTGGACCGGCTGGTCAGCGCGACGATTCCCCGCATCCGGGACTTCCGCGGACTGCCCACACGCTCCTTCGACGGGCGGGGCAACTACACGCTCGGCGTCAAGGAGCAGATCATCTTTCCCGAGATCGAGTTCGACAAGGTGAACAAGGTCCACGGGATGGACATCACGATCGTCACGACGACCGACAAGGACGACGTCGCGTACGCCCTCCTCCGGGAGATGGGCTTTCCGTTCCGGGGCGAGATTCCGGTTACGGTGGGCTCGGCGGCCTGAACGACAATTGCAGACACTGCTGGGGGATTGAATGGCGAGAAAGGCGCTCATCGAGAAGGCGAACGGCAAGCCCAAGTACGGGGTGCGCGGCTACAGCCGCTGCAACCGTTGCGGTCGCTCTCGCGCGTACATGAGGAAGTTCGGACTCTGCCGGATCTGTTTCCGGCAGAAGGCGCTCCGGGGCGAGATCCCCGGAGTTCGCAAGGCAAGCTGGTAACGGGGTGAAAACGATATGATGACCGATCCGATCGCGGACATGCTCACCCGGATCCGGAATGCCGGAACCGCGGGACACCGCTGGGTGGACATGCCGCCCTCGAAGCTGAAGGTGGAGATTGCAAAGCTCCTGAAGGAGAACCACTTCGTCTTCGACTACAAGACGCTGGACGACGGCCACCACGGCCTCCTGCGCGTCTATCTGAAGTACCACGAGAATGGACCGGTCATCCGGCATCTCGAGCGGGTCTCGCGGCCCGGCCGCCGGCGCTACGTCGGCGCCCAGGAGATTCCGCGGGTGAGGAACGGGCTCGGGATGGCGATCGTGTCGACGCCCAAGGGAATCGTCTCCGACCGCGCGGCGCGAGCCGAAGGTGTGGGTGGCGAGCTTATGGCGCTGATCTGGTAGGATCGGCAGCCCCTTTGTTTTCGAGAGACTAGAGAGAACGATGTCGAGGATTGGAAAGGCACCGGTCGCGATCCCGAAGGGTGTGGAAATCACCCTGAAGGGCCAGCGGCTCCAGGTGAAGGGTCCCAAGGGCGAGCTCGGGTTGGACATCCACCCCGAGATGAAGGTTTCGCACGACGACGGCGAGCTCCGCGTGGAGCGCCCGTCGGACGAGCGCAATCACCGCGCCCTGCACGGCCTCACGCGTTCGCTCATCGCGAACATGGTGGAGGGCGTCACCGACGGCTTCTCCCGCACGCTGGAGATCGTGGGCGTGGGGTACCGGGCGGAGAAGAAGGGCAAGGGTGTCACCATGGCCCTCGGCTTCTCTCACCCGATCGTGTACGACGCACCGCAGGGAATCAACATCGAGACGCCCGCACCGACCACGGTGGTCGTGCAGGGCATCGACAAACAGCTGGTTGGCCAGGTGGCGGCGGAGCTGCGCGGCTTCCGACCCCCCGAACCGTACAAGGGGAAGGGCGTCCGCTACCAGGGTGAGCAGGTCCGGCGCAAGGCCGGCAAGACCGCCGGAGCCTGATCCATAATGAAGAGGATGAGTTCGTGACGATTCCGAGAAAGAAGCACAAGGGCGACCGCGAGCAGCAGCGCGACAAGCGCCACAGGCGCATTCGCAAGAAGATGTGGGGAACCGCGGAGCGGCCCCGCCTCGTCGTCTTCCGCTCCCTGAAGAACATGGAGGGGCAGGTGGTGGACGACGATTCCGGGAGGACGATCTTCGGGATCTCCACGCTCGCGCCCGAGCTGCGGGACGAGACGTTCGACTCCGAGAACCAGAAGGTGGCCCGGGCCCGTGCGGCCGGGAAGCTCCTCGCGGAGCGCGCCATCGAGAAGGGAATCGAGACCGTCGTATTCGACCGGGGTGGGTACCAGTACCACGGCCGGGTCAAAGCATTCGCCGATGGCGCCCGTGAGGGAGGATTGAAGTTCTGATGGCTAGAGAAAAGAGGCAGAGCCGGGGCCGGGAATCCGAGCTGGTCGAGAACGTGATCCACATCAACCGGGTCGCGAAGGTGGTCAAGGGCGGACGTCGGTTCTCGTTCACCGCGCTCGTTTCGGTGGGAGACCAGAAGGGCAACGTGGGCATCGCGCTCGCCAAGGCCAACGAGGTCGCCGAAGCCATCCGCAAGGCGTTCGAGCGGGCGCGTCGCAACATGATCGAGGTTCCCGTCCAGAACGGAACCATTCCGCACGACATCATCGGGGAGTGGGGAGCGGGCCGCGTGCTGATGCGCCCGGCCGCGCCCGGAACCGGAGTCATCGCGGGGGGTCCCATGCGTGCGGTGCTGGAAGCCGCCGGCGTGACGGACGTTCTCACGAAGAGCCTCGGGTCCAACAACCCCATCAACGTCGTGCGCGCAACGGTCGACGGACTGACCAATCTGGTCACCGCCGAGCAGGTGGCGCGCGAGCGCGGCATCAGCGTGGAAGAACTGGGAGCGCACCGTGGCTGAGAAAAAGTCGAAGAAACTGGAGATTACCCAGGTACGCAGCGGCATCGGGCGCCCGGACAAGCACCGCCGCACGCTCAAGGCGCTGGGAATCAAGAAGCACCAGGGCTCCGTCGTCCATGACGACACCCCCGCCATTCGCGGGATGGTCTTCCAGGTGAGTCACCTGGTGTCCGTCCGCGAGCTCGACTGACGTCGAAAACGACTGACGAATAGAGGAAGCAACGATGGCTGAGCTACACGATCTCAAACCGAGCCCCGGCTCCCACCGCCCGCGCAAGCGCGTCGGCCGTGGCCCCGGCTCCGGTTCGGGCAAGACGAGCGGACGCGGGCAGAAGGGGCAGAAGGCCCGCAGCGGCGGCAGCGTGCGCCCGGGCTTCGAGGGAGGGCAGATGCCTCTCCACCGGAGAATCCCGAAGCGCGGCTTCACCCCGCTGAACCGCACCGAGTACCAGGTCGTGAACGTGCGCGACCTGGAAGAGGTGGAGGCGGATGCCATCACCCCGCGCGTGCTCCGCGAGGCGGGCCTCATCGGATCGATGAAGAAGCTCGTCAAGATTCTGGGTACCGGTGAGATCGCCCGTGCGGTAAAGGTGGAGGCGCATGCCTTCAGCGACAGCGCACGCGCGAAGATCGAGGCGGCCGGGGGATCGGCCACCATCGTCACTTCTCAGGACAAGGCATAGGGCGCTTAGCAGGATGGCCAACCCAATAACCAGCCTGTTCCGGGTCCCGGAACTCAAAGAGAAGATCCTCTTCACCCTCTTCATCCTCCTCATCTACCGGATCGGTGCGCACATCACCGTGCCCGGTCTCGATGTGGCCGCGCTGCGCGAGCAGTTCGGTCAGCTCGAGGGGACCCTCTTCGGCGTCTACGACATGTTCGTGGGTGGTGGACTGAGCCGGGCGACGATCTTCGCCCTCGGCATCATGCCGTACATCTCCGCGAGCATCATGTTTCAGCTGCTGGCCGCGGTCTTCCCCACGATCGAGAAGCTGCAGAAGGAAGGCGAAGACGGCCGCAAGAAGCTGACCCAGTGGACCCGGTACACCACCGTGGTGCTCTCGCTCATGCAGGCGTACGGCTACTCCGTCTTCCTGGGGAGCATCGAGGGAGCGGTCCGGGATCCGGGCTTCATCTTCGTCTTCACGACGGTCTCCGCCCTGACGGTGGGCGCGGTCTTCGTGATGTGGCTCGGTGAGCAGATCACGGAGCGCGGCGTCGGAAACGGAATGTCGCTCCTGATCTTCTTCTCGATCATCGAGGGCTTCCCGGCCGCGGTCGTCCGCACCTGGGAAGCGATGATGGTGGGCGAGATCGGGCCGTTCGCGCTCGCGGCGCTGCTCGCGGTCGTGATCGGCGTGACGGCCGGCGTGACTTCGATGACGATGGCCGCGCGCAAGCTGCCGGTCCAGATCCCCAGAAAGGTGGTCGGGCGCGGAAGGATCCGCGAAGGCCAGAAGAGCTTCATTCCGCTGCGCGTGAACTCCGCCGGCGTGATGCCCATCATTTTCGCCCAGTCGTTCATCATCGTGCCGGGCACCCTCGCCGCATTCAGCGACATGGGGTGGGTATCGGCGCTGTCGGACGCCTTCCAGCCCGGCAACTGGCTGTATTACGGCACGTACGGCGTGCTCATTCTCTTCTTCACCTACTTCTACACGGCCATCATCTTCAATCCGGTGGACCTGGCGGAGAACCTGAAGAAGCAGGGTGCCTTCATTCCCGGCGTGAAGCCGGGGTCGCGGACCGCGGAGTACATCGACCGCGTCCTGACGCGCGTGACGCTGCCGGGCTCGGTCTATCTGGCGCTCATCGCGCTGCTCCCGTTCTGGATCTTCGACATCTTCGACATCCAGACCTTCTTCTTCGGAGGCACGGGGCTCCTGATCGTCGTCGGCGTGGGTCTCGACACCGTGCAGCAGGCGCAGCAGCATCTGCTCCTGCGGCAGTACGACGGCTTCATGAAGAAGGGGCGGGTGAAGGTACGGGGTCGACAGCGGTACATGTGACCGGCGGATCGGTCCGAAGGGGGAAGCGGAAGATCATGGTCATCGTGCTGTTGGGCCCCCCCGGGGTCGGCAAGGGGACGCAGGGCGCCCTCCTCGCGGAGGACGGGCGGTGGTGCAGAATCGTCACGGGCGACCTGCTGCGCGCCGCGACGGGAGAGGGAACGGAGCTGGGCCGGAAGGCGAAGACGTACATGGACGCCGGAGAGCTCGTGCCGGACGACCTGATCGTCGCGCTGGTGACGGAGCGGCTCGCCACGATCCCGTCGGAGGACGACGTCATCTTCGACGGCTTCCCGCGGACGGTGCCCCAGGCGCGGAGCCTGGACGAGGCGCTGCCCGAGGTGAACCGGAGCGTGGACGCCGTCGTGGTGCTCGAGGCGGACGACGAAGTGCTCGTCAAGCGGCTGAGCGGCCGCAGGAGCTGCCCCGAGTGCGGGGAGGTGTACAACGTGCACTTCTCGCCGCCCGCGGTGGAGGGTGTGTGTGACCGGTGCGGCAGCGCGCTGGTGCACCGCAAGGACGACACGCCGGAGACGGTGAGCCGCCGGCTGGAAGTGTACCGCAGCGAGACCGAGCCGCTCATCCGTTTCTACGAGGAGAGCGACGCGGAAGTGCTCCGGATCGGGGGCGACGGCGAGATGGACGCCGTCCAGAGTGAAATCCGGGAGTCGCTGAACGGGCTCGACGGGAGCACGGGGCAGGACGGCACGCGCACAGGCAATGAATCGGAAAGGGCGAGTTAGCGGATGGTGAGGCTCAAGAACGCGAAGGAAATCGAGGCGATCGGCCGCAGCGGCGCCATCATCGGGGAGCTCTTCCAGGTGATGGAGGCCGAGGTGGTTCCGGGAACCACGACGGGCGAGCTCGACCGCTTCGCGGAGGCATTCATCCGCTCGCACGACGGCGCGGTGCCCCTCTTCAAGGGGCTCTACGGCTTCCCGGGCTCGGTGTGCGCCTCGGTGAACGAGGAGATCGTGCACGGCATTCCGAGCCCGGATCGCACGCTGGTGGATGGCGACATCGTCACCATCGACGTGGGCGTCCAGCTCGGGGGATGGTGCTCCGACTCGGCGTTCACCTTCCAGGTGGGCGAGGTCGACGCGGCCACGAAGGAGCTGCTCAAGGTGACCCTCGAGTCGCTCGACGCGGCGATCGAGCAGGCCGTTGCGGGGAATCACATCGGCGACATCGGCGCGGCGGTGGAGCGCCGGGTGGCGGGGACCGGATTCAAGGTCATCCGCGACCTCGTGGGGCACGGCATCGGCCGGGAGCTGCACGAGGAGCCGCAGGTGCCCAACCGGGGCCGCCCCGGACAGGGACCGCTGCTGGAAGAAGGAATGGTGCTCGCCATCGAACCCATGATCGCGGCGGGGACGGAGGAGATCCGGACGCTGAGCGACGGGTGGACGATGGTGGCCGCGGACGGGTCGCGCTCCGCGCACTTCGAGCACACGGTCGCGGTGACGTCCGGCGGACCGGTGATTCTGACGACGCCGGACCCCGCGGCGACGCCGGCCTGAGCCGGGATCCGGGGAGCGGACGCGCGAAGGGCGCACCGATGGTGTGCGAATGCGGCGGGATTGCTGTCGACGGCCATCCAGAAGCTTGAATGGCACAATGCTTTTGGTTATACTGAAAAGCTCTACCACGAACGAATGGATGAAACCCGATGAAGGTTCGAAGCAGCGTCAAACCGATCTGTGAACACTGCACGGTGGTCCGACGTCAGGGCGTAGTCCGGATCATCTGCAAGCGGAACCCCAGGCACAAGCAGCGGCAGGGTTGAGCCGCTTTCTGCATTCAGGAGCGCAATAACGAATGGCACGGATCGCGGGTGTCGACCTTCCCCGAAACAAGCGGATCATCGTAGCCCTCACGTACATCTACGGAATCGGGCAGCCTCGCGCTGCGCAGATTCTGGAGGCGACGGGCATCAGCGCGGACACCCGGACCCAGGATCTCTCGGACGAGGAAGTGAACCTCATCCGGAAGGAGATCGAGGGCGGATTCAAGGTGGAAGGCGCCCTGCGTACCGAAGTCTCCATGAACGTGAAGCGCCTCATGGATATCGGAAGCTATCGCGGGCTGCGGCATCGCCGCGGCCTTCCCGTTCGTGGGCAGCGCACGCACACGAATGCGCGCACCCACAAGGGGACGCGTCGCGCCATCGCCGGAAAGAAGAAGCCGGGCAAGAAGTAGCACCCGGAATGAACGTGGCAGCGGGGCGCACGGAAGTCGCCCCGACCTAACCGAGAACGAGGAACACGAGTGGCCAACCCGAAGCCGAAGACCAAGACGAAGCGCACCCGCAAGGCGGTCGAATCCGACGGGGTCGCGCACATCACCGCGAGCTTCAACAACACCATCGTGACGATCACGGACAAGAACGGTGACGCCATCGTCTGGGCAAGCGCAGGCAAGGCGGGCTTCAAGGGTTCGAAGAAGTCCACCCCCTTCGCGGCCACGATGGCCGCCGAGCAGGCCGGACGCGAAGCGATGACGCTGGGCGTCCGCCGGGTGGACGTGCGCGTGCAGGGCCCGGGCTCCGGGCGCGAGTCGGCCATCCAGGCCCTCTCGGCCGCCGGACTCCAGGTGAAATCGATCCTGGACGTCACGCCGCTTCCCCACAATGGCTGTCGGCCCCCGAAGAAGCGCAGGGTCTGAGCACCGCCGTTCCTCACGCGCATCCCGAGTGGGATGCGCTGTGATTTTCGGCTTCCAAGTCACAGGGTAAACAGGAAAACGATGTCTCGATACACAGGTCCGGTCTGCAAGCTCTGCCGTCGCGAGGGCGAGAAGCTCTTCCTCAAGGGGCTGAAGTGTTACACGGAGAAGTGTCCGGTGGAGCGGCGGGCCTACCCGCCGGGACAGCACGGCCCCGCGCAGGCGCGCCGCCGCAAGCAGTCCGACTACGCCGTGCAGCTGCGCGAGAAGCAGAAGGTCAAGCGCATCTACGGGCTCCAGGAGCGCCAGTTCCGGGGTCTCTTCGAGTACGCAGCGCACCAGGAAGGGGTGACGGGCGAGAATCTCCTCGTCTCGCTCGAGACGCGGCTGGACAACGTCGTCTTCCGCCTCGGCTTCGCGCTGAACCGGGCGCAGGCACGCCAGCTCGTGCGGCACCGTCACATCGAGGTGGACGGGCAGACGGTCGACGTGCCGAGCTTCAAGGTGAAGCCGGGCATGGAGATCACGCTCCGCTCCAAGTCGAAGGACCTGGCCGTCGTGCAGGCGAGCCTCGAGGCGCGTCAGCGTCCGGCGCTCCCCGAATGGCTGGCACTGGACGAGAAGGCGCGCGTGGGTCGCATGGTTCGCATGCCGACCCGCCAGGACATCGGAATCGCGGTTCAGGAGCAGCTCATCGTCGAGCTGTACTCCAAGTAAGGAATCCCAGGAGGCATCGGTGGAATTAGATTTGAAGGGACTCGTTCTTCCCGAACGGGTAGAGGCGGTACGGTCTTCGGACGACGGACGCTCGGCGGAATTCGTGATCCAGCCGCTCGAGCGCGGCTTCGGGCACACGCTGGGCAACTCGGTGCGCCGGGTCCTCCTGTCGTCGCTCAGGGGCTCCGCAGTGTGGGCGTTCCGGATCGACGGCGTCGTGCACGAGCACCAGACGATTCCGGGGGTGGTGGAGGACGTTCACCAGGTCATCCAGAATCTGAAGTCGCTCGTGCTCACGCTCGACGAGGACGTCGACGAGGCGATGCTCGAGGTCGAGGTCAGGAAGGCGGGCGCGGTGACGGCGGCGGACATCCGCACGCCGGCGCACGTCGAGGTCCTGGATCCGGAGCATCACATCATGACGCTCCAGGAAGACCGGGATCTCCACATGGAGATCCACGTCAACAAGGGGCGCGGCTTCGTGCTGGCGGATCAGCATCCGCCGGCCAAGGACGCTCCGGTGGACATGGTCCGCATCGATTCCATCTACAACCCGGTCCGCCGGGCCAACTTCTCGGTCACCGAGACGCGGGTGGGACAGCGCACCGACTTCGACCAGTTGCTCCTGCAGATCGAGACCGACGGCTCCATCACGCCGGAGCGCGCGATCGCGTATGCGGCGGAGCTGGTCCGCAAGCACCTGGAGTACATGCTCTTCTTCGAGAGCGGCGGCATGCCGGACCGGCCGGACGCGGGCGCCGCGGTGCCCGAGCGGCTCCAGGACCTCCTGTCCCGGCCCATCGAGGACCTGGCCGAGCTGAGCGTCCGCTCCCGGAACTCACTCCAGAAGGAGAAGATTCACACGCTGAGCGACCTCGTTCAGAAGAGCGAGGAGGACATGCTCCGGATCGAGAATTTCGGCAAGAAGTCCCTGAAGGAAATCAGCGAGTTTCTGGAGGAGCACGAGCTGCGCTTCGGGATTCAGCTTCGCGAAGACGACGGCGGAAAGCTCTTCTTTCTGAAGGATGGAGAGGAAGAGGTGGAGACGACCGATGAGGCATCGTAAAAAGGGGCGGGCCCTTTCGAGGACCGCGAGCCACCGCCGCGCGCTGCTGCGCAACATGGCGACGTCTCTCTTCCTGCACGAGCGGATCGAGACCACGACTGCCAAGGCGAAGGAGCTGCGTCCGTACGCGGAGCGTCTGATCACGCTCGCCCGCCGCGGAGACGTGCATTCGCGTCGTCTCGCGGGTCGCAAGATCGGAGACCGGCAGGTTCTGGGGAAGCTTTTCGACGACATCGCCGTCCGCTATGCTGGACGTCCGGGGGGGTACACCCGTATTCTGAAGCTCGGTACTCGCAAGGGCGATGCGGCAGAGATGGCTCTCATCGAGCTCGTCGACCGCTCCGACTCGTAAACGACTGGCAGAGGCGACACAACGATGGCCGGAAAGAAGCAGACGCAGCTCACGGTTCCGCTGATGATCGTGGCGGTCCTCCTCATCGGTGGATTCGTATACTGGTTGAACATCTCCACGGAGGCCGTGCGCGTGGCGATCGCCGAGGAAGAACAGGCCGCGGCCGCGGCCGCCGAGGGGACCGAGGCGAGGGCGGTGTCGGCCGACGACTTCGCGCAGGAGCCGGCGGAGTACGTCGGCCGGCTCATCCGGCTCGAAGGACTTCCCGTCTTCAACCAGATGGGGCCGGAAGCGTTCACGGTGCTTCTTCCGACCGACATGATCTACCTGATCCACGTCGAGGGAGGGGCGACGGTGTCTCCGGGTGGCATGGCCTCCGTGACCGGCACCGTCGAGATCATGAGCGACAGCGTGCTGGACGCGTGGGAGGCGCGAGGCGCGCTCGATCCGAGCCAGCGCGAAGAGGCCGGAATCTCCGAGACCTTCTTCGAGGTCGTGGAGTTCAACATCGCGACGAATGCGCCGCCGCCCGGCAACTGACCGACCACAGAACCTGATTCATAACCGGAAATAGAACCATGGCACGAGTCTGCTACGTGTGCGGCAAGATTCCCAGCAGCGGGAACAAGGTCAGCCACGCGAACAACAAGTCGAGGCGCCGCTGGCTGCCGAACCTCCAGCCCTTCCGCATCGAGGAAGCGGACGGGACGCGCCGCCGCGTGCGCGTGTGCACCTCGTGCATCTCGGCCGGAAAGGTGAAGCGGGCCCCGAAGTTCCTGGGGGCCGCCTCCGACTGAGGCCGCCCACGGGGCACGACGGCTCGACGCCGCCTCGCGAGGTGGCGGAAACGGGCTTCCGCGGCGAAGTTGACGCCGCGGAAGCCTTTTTCCTTATCCGGGAATTTTCTGCCCGCTCGTCATGATCACGCATGCACCTCGCGCACTCGCCGGCCGCACCGTCGTCGTGACCCGCGCGCGCCACCAGGCGGAGGCGCTGGGCGCGCTCCTCGAGCAGGAGGGCGCCCGGGTGCACTACGTCCCGATGATTCGCATCGTCCCCCCCGCCGACGCCGCACCGCTCCGCGCCGCCGCCGCCCGCACCGACTGGGACTGGATCGTCTTCACCTCGGCGAACGCGGTCGCCCCCTTCGCGGAGGCGCTGGAGGCGCTGGAGGCGGCGGGCCGCGAGGCACTTCCCCCGCGAACCCGCGTTCTTTCCGTGGGCCCCGCCACCGCCGAGGCGCTCGAGCGCGCCGGATTCCCCGTCGATCTTGTGCCGGAGGCACACCTGGGGGAAGGCGTGCTGGAAGCGCTGGTCGGCCATGCCGGCCCGAAGCGTGGGGGTAGGGCGCCGGCGGACCGCGAGCTCGCCGGCACGCGCATCCTGCTGCCCCGTGCCGCGCACGCGCGCGAGGTGCTGCCCGAAGGACTGCGGGCCCGCGGCGCCACCGTGGAGGTCGTCGAGGCCTACCGCAACGTCCCGGAGACCGAGGGCGCGGTCGAGCTGCGACGGCTCCTCGCGGCGGGAGAGGTGGACATCGTGACCTTCACGTCGTCCTCCACCGTGCGCGCCTTCGCGCGGAGTGTGCTCCCCGTGCCGGAATCCGACGCGCCGGACTCCGCGGCGCCCGGCGGCTCCGCGCCCGGCGCCGATGTCGCCGTCCCCACCGCCCCCGACCGAGCGGCCGTCCCCTCCGCGCCCGGCCGGGCGGCCGTCGCGACCATCGGCCCCGTCACCTCGGCGACGGCGCGCGAGCTGGGGCTCACGGTCGCGATCGAGGCGGACCCCTACACCGTCCCCGCGCTCGTCCGCGCGTGCGCGGAGTGGGCGAGTCACGCGGGCAGATAGCGCGTCGAGCGGACGCAGGGGGCCGGGCAAGGGGGGAGCGGAAGCGTGGGATGGACAGCAGCGGGGGCGATGATCAGAAAGGTGGATGGTGGGCGAGGTGGGCAGGCGGTGCCCGATGGGAGCAATCCTGGCTCCCCGGCGTTTCAGATGGGTAGCTCAAGATCAAGGGAACAACGGATGACGTGCGCGCCCCGTGCGCGGACGGATTGGAATCCGTGAAGGATTGGGGGCCCGTACGTGCCCCAAAGCTTCACGCACGCCCTCGAGGAGGCATCGGTGACGGATTGGGCCACCGCCCACCCGCGCGCACAAGCTCTCCGCCTCT
>JBBDIW010000048.1:18512-26873 GCA_040880165.1 Gemmatimonadota bacterium
GCATCGGTGACGGATTGGGCCACCGCCCACCCGCGCGCACAAGCTCTCCGCCTCTGGACGACGGCCGCAGGAGAGGAACCCGCTGCCCACAAAAGGGTCAGAGGCGCAAGCGCCGGCTGCAGAAGTAGGCGCGTCCCCCCCCCCGGCTTCGCTGGAGTCCCGACAATGCCCCGATTCGCGAAGTCTCCCATCGGCGCCCTCGCCCGCTGGATACCCCTTCCTGCGCTCGTGGTCGTGGCGCTCACAGTTCTCGCCGGCGCGTGCACGCAGGACGAGCTTCCGAGCGCCACCTCGCGGAACGACCGGGGCGAGCTCTCCATGGAGCCGTCGGGGCCCTTCGCGGCCGATCGGATTCCGGGCGACGCCATCCGGCTGAGCGCCTCGTCCGTGCACACGGTCTACGCCTCCACCTTCTCCGGCATCGCGATGCCGGGGCGCGACCTCCTCCTCACGCGCCAGGAGTGGGCGGTCTACTGGGAGCCTACGCTTCAGAACACGATTCCGCGCCCGCCGCTCCCGGAGGTGGACTTCGAGCGCCATTTCATCCTCGCCGCCGCCATGGGTTCCCGGCTGGAGGCGGGGCACTCGATCGAGATCGACGAAGTCTGGACGCGGGACGACGACTACTGGGTGCGCGTGATCCAGCGCGTTCCCGCCGCGCATTGCAACCCGATCGCGATCCACACCCTTCCGATCGTGGTGGTCAGCCTGCCCCGGATCACGGGGGATGTCTTCCTGGTCGAGCGGGTGGTGACGGAGGCCTGCTGAAGGCGGCTCCCCTCCGGCTTCCTCGAAAATTCCCCTGTGACCGCAGCACCCGGCTTCCGTCGGCCGGGATCTTCATCGGCTCCGACTCCCGTTCGACTCCTGCTCAGTTCAGCGTGTACGCGATCCCGAAGTTCAGCGTGAAGTCGTCCGCACGCAACGAGGGGGGCGGACGGCTGTCGTGGCGCCAGTCGGTCGAGAGGGTGAGCCGCACCCGCGTCGTGACGGGCACGAGCAGGGCGAGCTCGCTGAGGAGCCGGAAGTCGTGGAGCGCGTCGATGCGGGGCTGGAGATACGTCGTTCCCACCAGGCGCGCCCCTTCGCTGAAGTCGTGCCGCACCACGATGATGTTCGACATCCGGACGACGCTGGAGCGAGGGTCTTCCCCCGGCGCGACGGCATCGTCCGTGACTTCCTCGAGCTCCCACATCGCCCCCGTGCCGAGGTTGAGCGAGAGTCCGTCGCCGGAGCCGAACTGGCGCCGGATGCCCGAGCCCACGAGCCAGCGTTTCTTCAGTCGGAGCGTCTCGTTGCGCTGCGACTGGACGAAGTTGAACGCTTCCGTCCGCTCCGACACGATATAGGAGTAACGCGCCTGGATGAAGCGGTTGTCGAACAGCGGCTCTTCTCCCCGCTTCCTCAGGTAGCTTCCTCCCAGGATGAGCCGGGGCCAGTGCCGCGCGAAGCGGTGCCCCACGATGCCCTCCATCTTCGCGTCGAGCACCTCCGAGTTGCCGAGCGTCCCCTTGCCCGAGAGCGTGATCGCGGCGTGCGTTCCCCGGATCTCTTCCGAGTGGAAGCGCTCCACGTTCAGGATCGTCTGGCCGCAGGCCGGTGCGGGAGGCGCCAGCAGGAGGAACGCGGGGAGCAGAAAGAAGAGCGCGGACCGGAGGCGTTCCCGGCGCGCGGTCGGGCGCCGGCGCGAGCACGGGCGCGGGTGCCGGCGCGGGTGCCGGCGCGGGTGCGGGAATATTCGGGCGAGTGGAGTCATTGGAGTCGGGATTGGAATTGCGGGGTCGGAATCGGGCGGTGGTTGATCGGTCGCTCGGTCGGTCGTCGGGAAGATAATGAAATCAGGAGTGAGCTGAAGATCCGCTTCCCGAAGTCGGCCCATCCATCCATCCCCATGCACCGCGCCGCGCCGTAGACTACCGGCGACCATGGAATCGTCGAGGAGCCGGGGCGCGTACGAAGCCGGGTGGTGGGCGCGCGTGGCGCGGGTCGCTCCGGCCTTCCGCCGGATTTCCCGGCGCCCGCACATGCGAGCTCGCACTGCGCCCGCGGTGCGAGCCGCCGGATCACTCTGCGTCCGCGCGCGCGAGCTGCCGGCGCGCAGCGGCCCGGCGCACAGCGGCCCGGCGCACACCGGCCCTCGCGAAGATGGCCGGGATGGGTCCCTCTGCGCCGGCGCTGGCGTGCCGCCGGCGTTGATGCGGGGGAGCGGGAACGTCATATTGATGGGCGCATCCACCGTCGCGCCCTTCGTGCATTTTCAGTCCGAGCAGACCCATGGCTCCAGAACAGTCGACCCTGTCGAACAAAACCCTCGAGAACTTCCGCTCCGGCGAGCTCACGCTCGGGGTCGTGGGGCTGGGGTACGTCGGACTCCCACTGGCGGTGGAGGTCGCCCACAGCGGCATCCGGGTCATCGGCTTCGACGTGAGCTCGCGGGTCGTGGACATCGTGAACTCGGGCACCAGCCACATCCAGGACATCGAGGGGAGCGAGGTCGCGAAGGCGAGGAAGGCGGGGCTGCTGGAAGCGACGGCGGACATGAGCCGGATGGCCGAGTGCGACGCGATCTCGATCTGCGTGCCTACGCCGCTCTCGAAGACGCGCGACCCCGACATCTCCTTCATCCTGTCGGCGACGGAGGCGGTCGCGCAGTCGCTCCGGAAGGGGCAGCTCATCGTGCTGGAGTCCACGACCTATCCGGGCACGACGCGCGACGTCATGCTCCCCGTGCTCGAGCGCTCGGGGCTGAGGGTGGGGAAGGACTTCTTTCTCTGCTTCTCGCCGGAGCGGATCGACCCCGGCAACGCCGTGTGGAAGACGAAGAACACGCCGAAGGTGATCGGCGGCGTGACGGAGTCGTGCAGCAAGGTGGGCGCGGCGTTCTACGAGCGCTTCATCGACACGATGGTGACGGTCTCCTCCGCCGAAGCCGCCGAGATGACGAAGATCCTGGAGAACACGTTCCGGGCCGTGAACATCGGCCTCGTGAACGAGACCGCCATGATCGCGGACCGGCTGGGCGTGGACATCTGGGAGGTCATCGAGGCCGCGAGCACCAAGCCGTTCGGCTACATGAAGTTCACGCCGGGCCCCGGGCTCGGCGGCCACTGCATTCCGGTGGACCCGCACTACCTCTCCTGGAAGATGCGCACGCTGGACTACCGCACGCGCTTCATCGAGCTGGCGTCGGAGATCAACGCCGAGATGCCGATGTTCGTCGTGGGGAAGGTGCGCGAGGCGCTGAACGCCGCGCGCAAGGCGGTGAACGGCTCGCGCATCCTCATCCTGGGCGTCGCGTACAAGAAGGACATCGACGACGTGCGCGAATCGCCGGCGCTCGAGGTGCTCCACCTCCTGGAACAGGACGGCGCCGCGGTCGTGTACCACGACCCGTTCGTCGCGCGCGTGACGGACGACAACCACGAGTGGTGCTCCGCGCCGCTCACGGACGAGCTCCTGCAGGACGCGGACGCCACGCTCATTCTCACGGACCACTCCCAGTTCGACCTGGGCCGGATCGTGAAGCTCTCGAACATCCTGGTCGACGCGCGCAACGCCACCGCCGCGCTCCCCGAGGCGCAGAACGGCGAGCACCCCGGGCGGTGGATCGTGAAGACGGGAGGAAACTCCGCCTGAGCTCCTCCCCCGTGCTGGTGCACTGCATCATCGGCCGCCTGGATATCGGCGCCGCCGCGATGCAGGTCGTCCACCTGGCGCGGGGAATGAACCACGACCGCTTCCGGACCCGTCTCATGGCGGGCGCCCCGCTTCCCGGTGAGCCGGACATGCGGGCGTACGCCGCCGAGCGGGGGGTGGAGGTCCATCCGCTTCCCGGGACGGGGCTGCGCTTCGGCGCCGAGGCGGGAGGCGGCGGCGCTTCCGCCGACCCGGCCGTGCTGCATGCCTGCGCGACCTTCTTCGCGTTCCGGCGCCACTTTCGCCGCGAGCGGCCCCACATCGTCCACACGCACGGAGACGGCGTCGCGCTCGTCGCGCGGGTGGCGGCCGTCCTCGCGCGGGTGCCGGTGCTCGTCCACACGGCAGGGCCCGTCGGCGGTATCCTCGAGCGCGACGACGGCCTGGCGCCCTGTGCCCCCCGAAGCCGGCGGGCGCCCGGAGCCCCGCGTGGCGGTTCAGCACCGTCTCCCGTCGCGGGCGAACCGGCGGTAACGTCCCCCGGCGCGAGCAAAGCGATGGCCGCAGGCGGGTCCACCACTCGCGGAGCCCACGCAGGCGGACCGCCGGCCGGGGTCACCGCCAGCGGACCCTCGGCGCTTCGGCGCGCGTCCGAACGCTGGGTCGCCCGTTTCACCCGACGGATCCTCACCGACTCCGAATGGCGGGCGAAGGCGCTGGCGGAGCGGTTGGAGACGTTTCCGCGGAAACGCATCCGCGTCATCCGGCCCGGCCTCGAGCTCGAGCGCCTGACCGCGCTCCCCATCGTGTACGGCGACTCCGATGCCGCGCTCGTCGCGCGCGCCATGCTGGGGCTGGACGACGACACGTGGGTCGTGGGCGTGGTGGGACGGCTGGAGGCCGCGAAGAACCACGCGCTGCTCTTCGACGCGGTGGCGAGCCTGGAGGAGGACGACGTGCGGGTCCTTGTCGTGGGGGGCGGCGAGCGGGAGGCCGAGCTCCGGGCGTATGCCGCACGGAGGGGGCTCGAGTCCCGGGTGACGTGGCTCGGCTGGCGCGACGACCTGTCCGACATCTACCCCGCCATGGACGTGCTCGCCGTCCCCGCGAACGAAGAAGGCGCGTCGGCCGCGATCATCGAGGCGCTCGCCGCTGGAGTTCCCGTGGTGGCGCGCGCTGGGGGCGGGATTTCGGAGACCCTGGATTTCGGGTGCTACGGCCGCATGGTCGCGGGGGAGGAGGGCGAGCCGCTCGTGCGCGCGTTCGCCGCGGCCATCGACGAAACGCTCGAGGACCCGCCTGCCGTGGCGCTCCGACGCGACGCGCGGCGGGCGGTCTCGCGCCGTTACGAGATCGGGCGCCTGTTGCGGGAAATGGAGGATCTGTACGTGGAAGCGCTGATCGAGGCGGGAGTGATGGCGGAGCCATTGGGTGCAGGGCCGGGTGAGGCCGGGTGAGGCGGGGTGAGGCGGGGTGAGGCGGGGTGACGCGCTGTGACGCGGGGTGAGGGGGGGGCGGCGGCGAGGGCAATGGTCGGCGTCGCAGCGAACGAGGCCGGTTCGGCAGTCCCGCCAGTTGGGGCCGGTTCGGCAATCCCGCGGGTGGGCCCGGTTCGGCAATCCCGCCGGTGAGGCCGGTTCGCCAATCCCGCCGAGGGGCACGTATCACGAAAGTGCCCATTGCCCCCAACGGGTCATCCTCGACGCCGGCCTCGCCTTTTTTCACAGAAGGTCGGCCTCGCCCATCCCCCCTGTCTCGCAGCCCCGCCTCACCCCGGCGCGGGCGCTTCGATCCGGAAGGTGTTCGACAGCCGCAACTCCAGCGGAATTCGCACCGCGTCGGCGTCGGGGCCGGACCGCACGTCCCAGACGAGGCGGTATTCGCCGTGGATGGGGGCGCTCTCCCAGCGCGGGTGGTGGCTCGACTGGGGGTCGTGGCCACGCACCTCCATCGCGTGCGTGTGGCGGGAGCCGGCCTTCACTTCGAGCGGCTCGCCCAGGCACATCAGGCGCGGCGGGTCGTAGACTGTGATCCATCCCTCGCTCACCCGCTTCTCGATGCGCGGCTCGGCGACGCCCCGGCATCCGGGGACGTAGACCGGGTGGAGCGAGCGGTTCGTGAAGGTGAAGCCGATCTCGAGCTCGGCACCACCCGGAAGAAAGGAAGGGAGGCGGACCGCCGACCCGCGCCGCCTCGCCTCGCCCCCCGCGCCATCCGCCCCGCGGTTGACACTCGCTACGGGTTTGATTCAGCTTCGGACATGAATCAATGTGCCGGAAGGGAGCGGTCGTTCCCGTGACTGCAGGACGAACAGGCGGGAGGCGAGCGCTTCTCGTCACCGGGGGCGCGGGCTTCATCGGCTCCGCGGTCATCCGGCAGGCCCTCTCCGGCGACGCGTGGGACATCGTCAATCTCGACAAGCTGACTTACGCCGGAAATCTCGAGTCGCTCGCGGAGGCGCTGCGGACGGCGGAGCGGGGGCGCTACCACTTCGTGCACGGCGACATCTGCGACCGGGACCTGGTGGCGGAGGTCTTTCGCGCGCATCGGCCGGACGCGGTCATGCACCTGGCGGCCGAGTCGCACGTGGACCGTTCGATCGACGGGCCCTCCGACTTCATCCGCACGAACGTCCACGGCACCTACACGCTGCTCGAGGTCGCGCGCGCATACAGGGCGGAGCAGGAGGAAGGCGCGCGTCGGCGCTTCCGCTTCCACCACATCTCGACCGACGAAGTCTTCGGCTCGCTGGGGCCGGAAGGGCGCTTCACCGAAGAGTCGCCGTACCGGCCGAATTCGCCTTATTCCGCCACGAAGGCGTCATCGGACCACCTCGTGCGCGCGTGGCACCACACCTTCGGGCTTCCCGTGGTGACGAGCAACTGCTCCAACAACTACGGTCCCTTCCAGTTCCCCGAGAAGCTCATCCCGCTCATGATTCTGAACGCCCTGGACGAACGGCCGCTTCCGGTGTACGGCAGGGGCGACAACGTGCGCGACTGGCTGTACGTGGAGGATCACGCGGACGCGCTGCTCCGGATCCTCGAGGAAGGCGAGATCGGGCGCAGCTACAACGTCGGCGGGCGATGCGAGCTTCCGAATATCGACGTGGTGCACGCGATCTGCGACCTGCTCGATGAGCTCCGGCCGCGCCGCTCCAGCCACCGCGAGCTCGTCACCTTCGTCGCCGATCGCCCCGGTCACGACCAGCGCTACGCCATCGACGCCACCCGCATCGAACGCGAGCTGGGATGGACGCCGCGCGAGACGTTCGCCTCCGGCCTGCGCAAGACGGTGGAGTGGTACATCGAGCACGGGGACGGCTGGTGCGCCCGGGTGCAGGACGGCAGCTGCCGGCGCGAGCGGCTGGGCGACCCGGCGCGCACGAGAGCGGACGCACCGGATCCGGGGCTCCCTCGGGCGGGCGGCACGGCATCGGACGAACGCGAAGAGGACATGTCATGACGCAGCGCAAGGGCATCATCATGGCGGGCGGAGCGGGCACCCGCCTGTACCCGCTGACCACGGCGGTCAGCAAGCAGCTCCTGCCGATCTACGACAAGCCGATGATCTACTATCCGCTGTCGGTCCTGATGCTGGCGGGGATCCGCGACGTCCTCGTCATCTCGACGCCCGAGGACCTGCCGCAGTTCGAGCGGCTGCTGGGCGACGGCCGGCGCTGGGGGCTGCGGCTGAGCTACGCCGAGCAGCCGAGTCCCGACGGGCTTCCGCAGGCATTCACGATCGGCGAGACGTTCATCGGCGGCGATCCGTGCTGCCTGGTGCTGGGGGACAACATCTTCTACGGCACGGGACTGGGACGGAGTCTCCAGGACGCCACGGCGCGCGGGGACGGCGCGACCATCTTCGGGTACTATGTGCGGGATCCCGAACGGTACGGCGTGGTGGAGTTCAACGAGCGCGACGAGGTGGTGAGCCTGGCCGAGAAGCCGGAGCACCCGCGCTCGAACTACGCGGTCACGGGGCTCTACTTCTTCGACAACGACGTCGTGGAGATCGCGAAGGGACTCGAGCCCTCGGCGCGCGGCGAGACCGAGATCACCGACGTGATCCGGAACTACCTGGCGCGCGGAAAGCTCCGGGCGCGGCTGCTCGGGCGGGGCACCGCGTGGCTGGACACGGGCACGCACGAGTCGCTCGTGCAGGCGACGAACTTCGTGGAGGCGGTGGAGAACCGGCAGGGGCTCAAGGTCTCGTGCCCGGAGGAAATCGCGTGGCGGATGAAGTTCATCGACACGGAGGACCTGAACCGCCTGGCCTCCTGCATGGGCGAGGGATCGTACCGCCAGTACCTGCTGAATCTCATCGAGCGCGAGGGCGGCTGAGCGGAGTCGCGGGAGGGGCGCCCGCCGGAACCGCGTCGACGCGTGACGACACTGCCAGAGGGGAACGGATGTCGGATCTGAAGGTCAGGGAGACGGAGATCCCGGGGCTGATCATCGTGGAGCCGAAGGTGATCGGCGACGCGCGGGGCTTCTTCATGGAAGTCTGGCACCGGAAGCGCTACGCCGAAGCGGGGCTGCCGGAGGAATTCGTCCAGGACAACCTCTCGTACTCGCAGCGCGGGGTGCTGCGAGGGCTGCACTTCCAGAACCCCGACGGCCAGGGGAAGCTGGTGAGCGTGTTGCAGGGCGCCGTCTTCGACGTGGCGGTGGACGTGCGGCGCGGCTCCCCGTCCTTCGGCGAGTGGCTGGCGCTCGAGCT
>JBBDIW010000049.1:0-4177 GCA_040880165.1 Gemmatimonadota bacterium
GCCCGGACCTTCCGCACCCGCATCGAGCTCAAGCAGATCGGGGTGCGCGACGAGTCCGCGCTGCTGGGGGGCGTGGGGCGGTGCGGCCGCGAGCTCTGCTGTTCCACCTGGCTCCCCGAGCTCAAGCCGGTCAGCCTGCAGCTCGCCAAGGACCAGAACCTCTCGCTGAACCCCGCACAGATCTCCGGCTGCTGCGGCCGGCTCATGTGCTGCCTCATGTACGAGCACGAGACGTACGTCCAGGCGCGCCGCAAATTTCCCCGCGAGGGGAAGATCCTGAAGACGTCGAAGGGCGAGGAGAAGGTCGTGACCGTGGACATCTGGGGAGAGACCATCACGCTGCGCGATCCCGAGGGGAACCGCCGCGTCGTCTCGCTGGACCTGCTGAAGGGTGAGGTCGGCCCGTCCCCGGGCGGGGCGGGTGGATCGGGAAGCGCGGAATCCGGCGAGGCCGGGACTTCCCCGGCGCGCTCCTGATGGCGGACGATTCGACGACCCGCCCCGGATCCTCGTCCGCGGGAGGCGCCCGCGCGGCCACGGAAGGAGCAACGCACCGGCCCGGTGAAGGAGCCGCGCCCCCCCGCGAGCGCCGCTACCTCACCACGCCGATCTACTACGCGACGGGTGAGCCCCACATCGGCCACGCCTACACCACGCTCCTGGCGGACACGCTCGCGCGCTACCACCGGCAGGCGGGGCGCGACGTCCTCTTCCTGACGGGAACGGACGAGCATGGCCAGAAGATCCAGGAGGAGGCCGCGCGGCGCGAGATCACGCCCATCGAGCTCTGCGACGAGATGGCGAAGCGCTTCGTTTCGGCGTGGGAGCGGCTCGACGTCTCGTACGACCGCTTCATCCGCACGACCGAGCAGGAGCACATCGCCGTCGTCCAGGCGTTCCTGGAGCGGCTGAAGGCGCGCGACCTCATTTACGACGCGCAGTACCGCGGCTGGTACTGCGTTCACGAGGAACGCTACTGGACGGAGAAGGACCTCGGCCCGGAGCGGAACTGCCCCGACTGCGGCCGCCCCGTGCGCGAGATCGAGGAAAAGAACTACTTCTTCCGGATGAGCGGCTTCCAGCAGGCCCTTCTCCGGCATATCCAGCAGAACCCCGAGTGGATCTTTCCGGAATCGCGCCGCAACGAGGTCGTCGGCTTTCTGCAGAAGCCGCTCGAGGATCTCTCCATCTCGCGCCCGAGGAGCCGCCTGCAATGGGGCGTTCCCCTGCCCTGGGACGCCGAGCACGTCACCTACGTCTGGGTGGACGCGCTCGTCAACTACGTCACGGCATCGGGGGTGATCGACCCGGGGAAGCCACAGGAGTCCGCCGTCGATTCCTGGTGGCCGGCCGACCTCCACCTGCTCGGCAAGGACATCCTCACCACGCACGCCGTCTACTGGCCCACGCTCCTGCTCGGCGCCGGACTTCCCCTGCCGCGCCGGCTCCTCTCGCACGGGTGGTGGGTGGTGGGCGAGACGAAGATGTCCAAGTCGCTGGGCAACGTCGTCGACCCGCTCGCGCTGGAAGCCGAGTTCGGGGCGGACGCGGTGCGCTGGTACCTGCTGCGCGAGATGCCCACCGGGGGCGACGCGTCGTACACGCCAGAGCGCTTCGCCGCGCGCTACGAGGAGCTGGCGAACATCCTCGGCAACCTGGCCAGCCGCGTCATCTCCATGGTGGACCGGTACCGCGGGGGGAGCGTCTCCGGCACCCCGGGCGACGGACTGCGCGCGGCGTGCGACGCCGCGATCGCGCGCTTCACGGAAGCGATGGAGGGGCTCCGCATCCACGAGGCGCTCGCCGCCGCCATGGAGCTGGCCCGCACCGCGAACGGCTACGTGGAGGACCGGGAACCGTGGGCGCAGGCGAAGGACGAGGCGCGCGCCGCCGAGCTGGACGAGACGCTCGCGTCGCTCCTGCGCGCCCTCGCCGTGGCCTCGTCGCTCCTGGCTCCGGTCATGCCGACCCGGATGGCCGAGCTCGCGCGGCGGCTCGGCCTGGAAGGGCCACCGACGTTCGCCGCGCTCCCGGCACTCGAGGTGCAGGGACTGCGCGTGCAAAAGGGGGCACCGCTCTTTCCCCGGCAGGATGCCGGAAAAAACTTGACATGATGATGCTGTCGGACGTATCCTGGTCGGTTCGCGTCAGATGTTTCTGTCATCCTTCACTCCAATGGTCACCTCCTACGAGCAGGACGGGTGCGGACGCACCGGCGGGTGTACTGCGTCCCGCGTGACCGAAAATCGCCGCTTCGCTCTCCGGAATGAGGCGACGGGAGAAGAGACTGAACATGTCAGACAAGAACGGCAGTACATGGACCGTCCTGGTGCTCGGAAGCGGAGGATCGCCCGCGCGCCAGTTCAGTCTCCCGCAACGGGCCTTCCGCATCGGGGCCGGCGCGGGAGCTTTCCTTCTTGTCCTGGTGCTGGGCCTGACGGCCACCCTCGGCTTCGGCGGGGCCGCCCGCATGGAGGCGAACAGCCTGGAACGGGAGAACGCCCTCCTCACATCCGAGCTCGAGGAGCTGCGCCAGCGCGTGAACGGCCTGGAAGGCGACCTCGCGGTGCTGTCCGGCCGCGACGCCGAGTTCCGGGTCCTCGCGGGGCTCGACTCCATCGACGAGGACGTGCGCCGGGTGGGTGTCGGCGGCCCGGGATCCCCCACGCTGGAGGCCCACCCGCTCTTCGCGGTGGACCCCGTCCGGGGCGAGGAGGCCTTCGCGCTCTCCTACGACCTGAACGTCCTCGAGCGCCGCGTGAAGTTGCTGGCGGAAAGCCTGACGGAAGCCTCCGACAGCGTGAGCACGCGCCGGGACGTCATGGAGGCCACGCCCTCCATCCTGCCGACGGCGGGCTACCTGAGCAGCCGCTTCTCCAACGCACGGCCGCACCCGATCCATCACCGCACCCTTCCGCACGAGGGAATCGACGTCGCGGCGCCGCGCGGAACGCCGATCCTGGCGGCCGCCAAGGGACGCGTCCGCTTCGCCGGCCGGCGCGCCGGCTATGGTCTGGTGGTCGAGCTGGATCACGGCTTCGGCCACACCACCCTCTACGGCCACGCCAATGCCCTGGTCGTGAGCCGGGGGCAGAACGTGGAGCGCGGCGACGTGATCGCCCAGGTGGGAAGCACCGGAATCGCCACGGCTCCGCACCTCCACTACGAGGTCCGGGTCAACGGGCGCCCCGTCGATCCGCTGAACTACGTGATCCAGGGGGCCGTCCCCTGATCCGCCCCTCGATCCGCCTCCTTCGCCTCGGCCGGACCGCCAGACGGCCTTGATACCGCACGGGTTGGGCGATACTATCCATTCTCGACGACATCCCACACCTGGAGTCCATGTATGAGGGGTAGAAACTTCTTCGGAGCACTGCTCGGCGCTTTCCTTCTTGCGGCGTGCGGGGGCGGCGAGGCGATCGTCCTGGCCGAGCTCGAGGATACGAACATCGAGGGCGAAGTCGAGCAGCGTACCCTGAGGAACCTCGAAGTCCGACTGATTCCGTACGACCGGGACGCCATCTTCGATTCCCTCGAGGCCCTCGCTCCGCGGCCGGAGCCGCAGATTCCGGACTCCATCCTGGAGCTGAGAAGCCGCATGGCGGAAGCGGAGCAGGAGTGGCGCCAGTCGGAGCAGGAGTGGAGCGAGTTGCGCGAGAACCTCCAGCAGATTTCGGCCCAGATGGAGGATCTCCACCCCGGCGAGGCCCGTTACGCGGTGCTCTTCCGCGACTTCCAGGCGCAGGAAGGCAGGCTGGACCGGCTGGAGCGCCAGAAGGACGCTGCGTTTGCCGAATTCACCTCGCTCCAGTCGCAGTCGTTCGAGCAGGCCGAGGAGATCCGCCTCATGCGCGAGCAGTGGGCGGACGAGGCGTTCGCCGACTTCGACGTGGCGGTGCAGGAGCGCCTCAGCGCGAGCGGCAGGCAGATGCAGGTCGACACCACGGGCAACAACGGAGTCGTGCGCTTCAACGCGCAGCCCGGCCAGTGGTGGGTGTATTCGCGCTTCGACCTCCCGTTCAACGAGCTGTACTGGAACGTGCCCATCACGCTCGAGCGCGGTGAGCAGGTGGAGCTTCGTCTGAACCGCGACAACGCGGAAGTCCGCCCGCGGTTGTAAGATCTCTAGAAGGCCGTTGAAGAAGTACAGCGGGTCCTGTTACAGGCACCACGGGTT
>JBBDIW010000050.1:0-8011 GCA_040880165.1 Gemmatimonadota bacterium
AGGCGCCGGGGCGTCGGATCTTCTGCACCGCGAGCCGTCTCCCCCGTCAGTCGGTCTCGGGCACCGAGTCCCTCTCGAGGAGCTCGTCCTTGTCGACGTTGTGCTTCTGCATCAGACGATAGAGCGTCGTGCGGTCCACGCCACCGAGTCGCGCCGCCTCCGAGATGTTCCCCCCGGCACGCCGCACCAGCTGCGTCAGGTAGCCGCGCTCGAACTCGGCGGTGAAGTGGTCCCGCGCGGGATGGTATTCCTGCTCCATGAAGTGACGGGAGAAGGAGACCACCTCGTCCCCGCTCCCTCCGGGCATGTCCAGCGTGGGAATGTCGCCGGGGAGCACCTCCGATCCCGGCTGGAAGAGCACGACCGCGTGCTCGATCACGTTCTGGAGCTCCCGCACGTTGCCGTGCCAGGGCCGGGCCTGGAGCGTCCGCACCGCGGCGTCCGTGAGTGTCGGAATCGGCTCTCCCTTCCGGCGGTAGCGCGTCCAGTAGTGCGCCAGGAAGTGCCGCGCGAGCAACGGGATGTCCTCCACGCGCGCCCGGAGCGGGGGCATGTAGATGGGCACCACCATGAGCCGGTAGTACAGGTCCTTCCTGAGCTGCCCCTTCTGGAGCGCGTCCTGTGGGTCACCGTTCGTGGCGGCGATGAAGCGCACGTTCACCACGGACGATTCCGAATTCGCGCCGAGCCTGCGCACGACCCCGTCCTGGATGACGCGCAGCAGCTTGGCCTGGATCGCGAGCGGCATCTCCGCGAGCTCATCCAGAAAGAGCGTGCCTCCGTTGGCCGTCTCGAGCAGCCCCGGCTTCTCCCGCACGGCGCCCGTGAAGGCGCCCTTGGAATGGCCGAACATTTCCGATTCCATGAGCGTTTCGGGAATCGCGGCGCAGTTCACCGGAACGAGCTGCCGGCTGCTTCGGCGGCTCTCGTGGTGGATGAGCTGGGCGATGAGCTCCTTGCCCGTCCCGCTCTCGCCGGTGATGAAAACCGAGGCGTCGGTCTGCGCGACCCGTCGCGCGACGTCCACGGCCCGTCGGAAGGCCGGCGAGTTGCCCAGGATGGTGATCTGCTCGCTGTGGCTGTGGGTGTCCTCTTCCTTCTGCCGGATCTCCGCCGTCTCCCGCGCCACGATCACCGCGTGCGTCGCGCGCCCCACGAGGATCTGGAGCTGGGTGGCCGAGAAGGGTTTCGGGAGATAGTCCCACGCGCCGGCGCGCAGGGCCTCCAGGCTGGATTCGATGCTCGGATGCCCGGTCATCATGATCACGATCGCGCCGGGATTCGTCTCGAGCGACGCGCGCAACAGTTCCAGCCCCGGGACCTGCTGCATGTAGAGGTCGATGATCGCGAGATCGAAGACGCGGTTCCGCGCGAGCTCGAGGGCTTCTTCGCCGCGGCCGGCCTCGACCACGTTGTAACCCTCGGCCCGCAGCACGTTCGCACAGGTTTCCCGAAGCGTGTCCTCGTCGTCCACGATCAGAATACTGATGGTCTTGTGCTCCTCCGGGCCGAACTGGAAATGGGGAATGGAGGGGTCATCACCGTTCGAGGAAGCTTTCCGGTTTCCGTCCCGGTGCTTCGTCGGTGCCTTGACGGCAGTTCTGCTGCTCTTCTTCATCGGATAGAAAGCACCCGTGCCAGTTGAGAGGTGAGCGACGTCTGCCGCCAGTGACATCCGCGGCCCCGATCATGCATGAAGCGTACCCGGACGGCCGAGGCATCCAGCGACCCTGACGGCGCCTAAAGCAATGGAAGGGTAGAGGATCGACCATCTGCCGGAATCGGAATGCGGCGCCGTCAGCGGGTCGACGGGTCGTCGGCCGTGGGATCGAAGCCGCGGTGACACAGTGCAACGAGGCCCTGCCGATGTGCGGGCGCCATGTCGCGCAGAGCCCCCAGGCAGACAGCCCGAGCTCCCGGCACCATTCATCAAGCAGACAAGGACGGCGAAACAGATGTCGGATCATCTCGTTCCGGATTCCGAGCGACACCAGACTTCGGTGTCTGCGGACAGATTCTCCTCCCACCCACACGGTAATACACCCACAATCAACCAGGTTTCGCCTCAGGGTGGCCCCGGGGGTGGTGGGGGAGGAGGCGGTGGAGGCGGGGGAGACTGGCGGCGGTATCCGCTGGCGGCCTGGCGCTACAAGTGGCTGGTTCTGATGGTCGCACTGGTGGGGGCCGGCGCGGGTTTCGTGATGACCCGCTTCATGCCTCCGCAGTACGTCGTCGAGACGACGATCTGGATGGAGCGGCCGGATCGCGGCGAGGGCGACCGCGGCCCGGTGCGTCCGGGGGCCCTGCTCACGTCCTACGCATGGGTGGATCTCCTCAACTCGTACGCCGTGCTGGACCACGTGGCCGAGGAGATGCGACTCTACGCCTGGACCGATGACCCGGACGACTGGGAGGTGATCCAGGACCTGACCGTGGCGGACGACATCGAGGTCGGGGGCTACGTCCTGGAGGTCAACGGAGACGGGGCGCGCTACACCCTCGCCGACGAAGAGGGCGAAGTCGTCGAGGAGGGCGAGGTGGGCACGCCCATCGGGAGCGCCCTGGGCTTCGCCTGGAACCCGGCTCCGGAGCTCCTGACCGCCGGGCGCAGCGTGGCGTTGAACGTGACAACGCCCCGCGACGCCGCACGGGGCCTCGCTGCGTCGCTGACCGCACGCATGATGGACCAGGCCGGAAACTTCATGAGGCTCGAGTTGAGAGGCGACGATCCGGAGCGGATCACCGCCACCCTGAACGCTCTCACGGAGCGCTTCGTCGAGGTGGCGGGCGAGCTCAAACGGGCGCGGCTGGACGAGTGGGAGGAGATCCTGAACACGCAGCTCGAGTACGCCGCGACAAGCCTGGCGCAGGCGGAGGAGGCGCTCGAGCGGCACGAAGTCGCGACCATCACGCTTCCGTCGCGCTCCACCCCCGGCGGCGGTGCCGCCGAGGATACGGGCGCAGACCCCATTTTCCAGGACTTCTTCGCGACGAACATCGAGCTCGAGGACGTCCGGCGCGACCGCGAGGTCATTCAGCGGGCGCTGAACCAGGCGAGCGAGGGGAGCCTGCCCGTGGAGGCCCTCGAGATCGTGCCCTCCGTGCAGGGTTCATCCGAGATGATGCAGGCGCTCGGCACACTGAATGACCGCCGGGCGGAGCTGCGGGCCCTGCGCTTCCGCTACACCGACCAGCACCCCGCCGTGGAGGAGGCGCTGGCGGAGGTTCGCATCATGGAGCAGCAGGCCGTGCCGTCGATCGCGCGGGGGCTCGTGGCGGAGCTCCAGGCGCGCGAGGCGAACCTCGAGCGCAGGGCCGGTTCGGCGCGCACCAGCCTCCAGCAGATCCCCGTGCGCGACGTGGAGGCCATGCGCCTGCGTCGGGCCGTGGACCAGGCGGACGCCGTGTATCGGGATCTGAGCCAGCGGGTCGAGGACGCCCGTCTCGGGACGTCCGCGAGCAGCATCGCGGACCTGCGGCTGCTGGATCGGGCGCAGGTGCCGCGCACGCCCGAATCGGATCAGCGCGCCCGCATTCTCTTCCTCTCCATCATCGGCGGGCTGGGCCTCGGACTGCTCGGCGCGATCCTCATGGACCGGTCGGACCAGCGGCTCCGTTACCCGGAGCAGGTCACCTACGAGCTGGGGCTGACGATCCTGGGAGCCGTGCCGCACGTGCGGCATCGCAACGGCGGCCGGACCGGAGACGACGACGAGAGGGTGATGGAGGCCTTGCGCGGCATACGGTTCAACCTCGTGCACGCCTACGGCAGTGCCGGTCCCCTCCTGGTGACCGTGACGAGTCCCGGCGTCGGCGACGGCAAGTCGTTCATCACGGTGAATCTGGCCCTGGCCTTCGCCGAGCTCGGCCACCGCACTCTGCTGGTGGACGGCGACGTGCGTCGCGGGGGCATCCACAGCCTGGTGGAGGGTCGGCGGAAGCCCGGCCTCACCGACTACCTCGCCGGAAAGGAGACGCGCGAGGGGATCATCCAGGAGACCCTCTTCCCGTCGCTGCATCTCATCGGCTCCGGCACGCGGATGAGCCACGGCCCCGAGCTCCTGGCGTCGGCGGCGATGCGTCAGCTGATCGCGGAGCTGCGGGCGTCGTACAGCGTGATCCTGGTGGACAGCCCGCCCCTCGGGGCCGCGGTGGATCCGCTCATCCTGGGGGCGCTCACGGGGAACTTCCTCTTCGTGGTCCGCAACGGGACGACGGACCGCAGCTTCGCCGAGGCGAAGCTGGAAATGGTGGACCGGCTGCCGATCCGCATTCTCGGGGCGGTGCTGAACGACGTCCCCTCCAGCACGGTCTACCAGGGGTACTCCTACCTTCCGGGATACCTGGCGGTGGACGAAGACGAAGGGGGGACGAAGGAGAGGCCGGCGAAGCTTCTCTCGAGCCTGTGATGGACACCGGGGAAACCCTTGCGCCGGGCACGGCCGCATTCGTCGGACGCCGCCCTCGGACCAGCCGGTGCCGCGACACGGAGGCGGGGCGAAGCACGGAGGAGCGAGCCATGATTCTGAACCTGACCACGAACCGGATGCATCCATGAACAGACTGCTGATTCCGATCCTGCTTTCCGCGATCCTCTTCGTGCTCCCCTCGGCGGGCGTGGCGCAGAACCTCGGCTCCATGGAGTGGAGCACCGTGGGCCTGCAGATGACCCGTGCGGAGCTGGAGGACCTTCTCGGGCGGCTCGACGCGCTCGGAGACGACGCATCGGTCGAGGCCGCGGTGCGCCAGCGCGCGCAGAGGGACGCGGACCTCGTGCGCGACCGGCTGCGCGACGGCGACTTCAGCGTGGGCGACCGCGTGATCCTGGAGGTTCGCGGCGAAGAGGAGATCTCGGACACGCTGGTGGTGCGCAGCGGCCAGCGGATCGTCGTGCCCGTGCTGGGGGAGCTCTCGGTCGCGGGCGTGCTCCGCTCGGAGCTGGAGGAGTACCTCACCGACGAGCTCGGGCAGTTCCTGGTGAACCCTGTCGTCCGGGCGCACTCCCTGATCCGCATTTCACTGGTCGGAGAGGTGAACTCCCCGGGCTTCTACGCGGTTCCTCCCGACCTCATCCTGGACGACCTGCTGATGCTGGCCGGGGGTCCGACGCGCACCGCCGGCCTGCGGAAACTCCGCGTCGAGCGGGGATCGGAACGGATCTGGGAAGGCGAGAATCTGGAAGCCGCGGTCATCGAGGGCCGGACGCTCGACCAGCTGAACCTGAAGGCCGGCGACCGCGTCGTCGTGCCGGAGGAAACACGGCGCGACTGGTGGAGAATCGCGAGCTTCATCGTCGGTCCGGCAGTCACCATTCTGGTGATCGCGACGCGGTAACCCCACGCATCGACGGCAGCGGCGGGAACATCCCTCCCGCTGCCGCCTGCGAGCCCCCGTGCGAGCTCGTCTCGAGGACACTTCGTGCCGGGGGCCCTCGCCCCGGCGTCGGGCCGCTCACGCCGGGCCGGGCCCTCGGCTGGAAATCAGCGCCCGCTCGCGTAGTAGTCGCTGATGCGGAGCGTCATGTCGTCCCGGACCGCGTCCTGCATCCCTCCCCAAACCGGGTACCAGTAGACCTGCTGCCACACGTTGTCCTGCGACGCGCCGGAGTAGAGGATGTCGTGGTGCTCGCTGATCAGCTGGCCGTCGAGCCAGATCCTCGCGACGCCGTTCGCCGTACCCGGCGTGTTCGCGATGAGCTGGATCTCCCACCGGTGCCATTCCCCCCGGTTCACGGAGGCGTCGCTGACGTTCGGCTCGAGATTTCGGGCGCCGTCCGGGACGGCCTGCAGCCGGATGCGCGGGCGGAGCGTTCCGTTACCGGATCCCTGCGCGGAGAAGTAGACGGAGGCGTCGTCGTGGATCCAGATGAAGCCCAGCTTGTTCACGCCCGATTCGTGCCCCTGCCAGTTCTCGGAAAGCTTTATGTGGAACGAGATGTAGATCTCGTTCGTGTTCGGGACGTCGTGCCAGGTGACCATGGGGCTCTTGCCCCCCTTCCATCCGCGCGGAAAGCGGGCCTCTGCCGCGCTGCAGCAGCTTCCGGGGGTGGATTCGTCGGTCACGACCGAGAAGTGGGGGGACTCGTTGTAGCTCCACCCGGCATCTCCGAGGTCGCTGAAGGGACGATCGGTGATCGTGGCGTAGCCGGAGGGCTCGCGGCCCCCGGCGGAGGCGGCGCCGCCGTTCTGCGGCTCTTCGGACACGCGCTCGATCGCCATGTCGGGCATCAGGGGATCCGTGCCGTCACACGCGGAGAGCACGAGCAGAGAGAAGAGGAGGAGTGGTGCGAGGAAGAGAGGTCGGTGGGTGCTGAAACGGCGTGCGGTCGAGGGGGAGGTGCAGGAGTTCACGATAGGATTCCATCGGTAGGGTCTTCGCGGAGGAAGATCGTGCAGGGAGAGGGTGCCGAGGTGCTCGGCAGTCCGGAGAGGCCGGCGCCGGAACGTGGGACGTTCCGGGATCACGCGGCCCGTGGCAGTGGTCGATCAGGTATAGTGAAGAAAAAGGACGACTCGGGAACCGAGCCGCAGTCCTGAGGAGCGCAAAAGGTAGTCCCTCGAGAAGCGAGGTCAACCGAAGAAGTAGAAGCACGGGACGGAGTGTGGTTCATCCCCCGGGGCAGCCTGCCGAAGAAGCCGCGAAAGGAGCCGCAGGAAAGAGCCGCGGGAGGAGCCGGACGAGCTTCGCTTCTGTGGCAGACGATCCCTTGTGGAACCGGGGAGTCGGCCCCGTGCGCCGGGTGGCGCGGCGATGCGGCACTCGAACGCGCGGCCCCCATGGCAGATCGCCGCATGACCGACGCGGTGGAGGGGCGGCTTCCTCCGTGGCGAACAACTTGCCGAAGGTGCAGAGGAGGCGGGAAGACTCCCCGCCGTGAACCCGGAACCAGAGGCAATGATCGATGGATCGCGCGCGCCCGAAGCACATCGCGCAACCGCAGGCGGATCTCGCACGACCGCTCGCACACGTCGCCGCAGCCGCCACCGCGGCCTTCCTGCTGCTCGTCGTCGCGTCGTGCGACGGCGGCCCATCCGAGCCACCTGCGCCGAAGACGCTCATCGAGGTCGTGAACGGAGCCGGGCAGGCGGCGCCAAGCACGCTTCCCGTGGCGCCGTCCGTGCGCGTGACCGACACCACGGGGCAGCCGCTGGAGAATGTCGCCGTCACCTTCGAGACGACCCGGGGAGGGGGCAGCCTGCAGGGAGCCACCACCACCACGGGCGCGGACGGCGTGGCGCGACTCGGGGGCTGGACGCTGGGGCCCGGTTCCGGCAGACAGACCGTGACCGTCTCCGCCCGCGACGCGCGGGCGACCGTCTCGGCGAGCTCCACGCTCTGGGTGGCGGTGGGCGACAACGGCGTCACCGCGACCTCTCCCACCGGGGAGGTGTGGACCATCCGCGAGAACCCGGTCGATTTCCGGGCCTGGAACGCGGTCGCCACCGACAGCATGTGGGTGGCGGTCGGAATGGGTCCGACCCACGGCGCGATTTCCCTGGACGGAATCCACTGGACGGGGAAGAACATGCCCTTCACCGGCCACGGGGTCGGGATCGGATGGAGCGGCTCCCGCTTCGTCGCCACGGGGGACAGCCGGGAGTTCACCGCCGCGATCTCGGACAACGGGGACAGCTGGACCGGACGGTTGACTCCCTTCACCGCGCGGGGCCGCGGAGTCGCCTTCGGGGGCGGGCTCTGGGTCGCCACCGGCGAGGGCGGGGCCTCGATCGCGACTTCCCCGGACGGCGAGGAGTGGACCCCCCCGGGCCTCGCCCTTCGACGCCACGACGGACGACGCCGTCTCCCCGAGAGGAATGCACGCGGCGTGGAACGGCTCGCTCTGGGTGGCGGTGGGAGAGGGGCAGGACTACCGCATCGCCACATCCCCCGACGGAATCACATGGACCGGGCGGGAGTCGGACATCGAGACCCGCGCACACGGCGTCGTGTGGAACGGCGAGATGTGGATGGTCGTGGGGGAGCGGGGGCCGAACAGCACCGCGACCATCGT
>JBBDIW010000050.1:8111-26822 GCA_040880165.1 Gemmatimonadota bacterium
GCGAGATGTGGATGGTCGTGGGGGAGCGGGGGCCGAACAGCACCGCGACCATCGTCACGTCCACCGACGGCATCGAATGGACGCGCAGGCCCTCGCCTTACGGCGTGGCCGGCTGGGGCGTCGGGTGGGATGGGGAACGATTCATCACGGTCGGCACGGGGTGGACCATCGGCATCTCCTCGGACGGAGAGACCTGGACCACGCACGACGCTCCGTTCCCGACGGGCCGATCGATCATCTGGAGCGGAGCGGCGCCTCTGGACTGATTCGGGCCGTCGCGAGCCGGGACTTCGACGGGAGCTTCGGAAAGGTGCCCCCAGGTGTACACGAGCGGCGGGAAAATCAGAGACTGACCACTTGGCGGGGCTATTTGTTCATCGAGTGTACAACCCTGTGACGGATCGCGCGAAGAATGTCCAGTTGGGGGCCTTATTTGCCACCAAGTGTGAAAAAGGCGCGGCCGGCGTCGAGAATGACCAGTTGGGGGCCAACGGACTTTCATGAAACGTGCCCGGCCGGCAGGCTTGCCGAAGCGGCCTCATCCACTGCGGCGTCCCGAGCGGGCCGGCGTGCCAACTCGACCGGGGACGGCGCACGACCGCGCGGGGCAGGCACATGGGGACGGGGCCGGCTACTCCCCGGGAAGCTCGATCCCGATTCCCGTGGAGGTCCGCACGAGGCGTGGGAGCGTGGGCTGCACCGGCCGCCCCCGGAAGCTCGCGAGGGCCTCGTCGGGCGAGCGGAAGTCGCGGAACGCTTCGAGCGTCCTGAGGGTGGGGAAGACCATCGGGAGCGCCCCCTCGCGGTTCAGATCCAGCGCGCGGGCGGGGGGGAGCCAGAGCGCCTCGATCATCTCGCGGGGATCCAGCGAGACGTCCCGGTCCGGAGCGACGGTCGCCGCGAAGAAGCGGGTATCGTACCGGCGCGGCTCGGCCACCGGCGTGATCCAGTGCGCGATGTACTCGACCGCGTCGCCCGCGACCCGGCACGCGAGCCGCTCGAGGACCTCGGCGAAGCTCGCTCGCTCCTCCAGCAGGTCGTCGCGCGCCCGGAGCGCCACGGCGTCACCCGCCCCTCCCTGCGTCCATCCGAGCGGCCCGGCCTCTCCGCGCGCCGGCGCGGCGCCTTCGCCTCGGGCCAGAAGAAGGCCGGTTTCCTCGAACGCCTCCCGCACCACCGCGACGTAGTACGCGAGCGGGTCGACGCCGGTCGCGGACGACCCCAGCCGCTCTGCCGCCGCCGCTTCATCCACGCCGTCCACCCGGCCGAAGAGCGCCGCGTCCGCGTCGGAGGCGTCCACGCGGCCTCCCGGGAACACGTAGGCGCCCGGCACGAAGCCGGACGAGCGGCTGCGCCGGAGCAGCAGGACTTCCAGCCCCGGAGGCCCGTCGCGCATGAGCAGGATCGTGGCGGCCGGACGAGGGACGGCCGGCTCCTCCGGGGGCGCGTCGACGAGGTCGCCGAAGCCCGACGGGAGCTTTTCGAAGGGAATGACGTGGTCGCTCAATGATGCTCCGACGGGAGGATGGTTGTCGTGCCGGGGGTCACGGACATCGCGGCCGCCCCCGGTCATGCGCGTGTCGCTTCACCGCAGCGCCTGTGAGGCGGCGAGCACGTGCCCCACGGCGGCGTCGACACGCTCGGCCAGATCCAGCGCCTCGTCCACGATCCGCTCCTCGTTTCCGTCGCGGATCGCTTCCTGGATACTCGGGAGCGCGATCGTGGCATATCCGTTCCGGTAGTCCGCTGCGAAGACGAGGTTCCGGTACCACGGGCGCCGCGCCAGTCCTTCGTCCCGGGTCATGGCCCGTTCCACCTGGCGAAGGTGACCGTTCGCCGCCGCTGCCTGCCCCGCGTCCACTCCGCGGGACAGTGCCCGCCCCCGCGCGCCTTCCAGGGTTTCACCCGCCGCGCCCAGGCGTTCGAACGCGTCGCGCACTTCTCGAATGGCCGCCCGCTCCCGCTCGGTGCGTTCTCCTGCGCGGGCCAGCTCCCAGGCCACGTCCCCCAGTTCCCTGCCGAAGCGCCCGTAGTCGTAGGGCAGGACCATCGCGTTCGCGAGCCTGAGCGCCATGACCGCGGCGATCCTCGCCGACGTCGCGTGTCGCTGGAAGTCGGGGTCGCCGAACTTCGTCATCCAGTGGTAGGTGTCGTAGGCCGAGTGGTAGACTCCCGAGGGACCGCCGAAGCCATGCCCGGTGCTCGGCACGCCCACGTGGTTGTAGAATCCCGCGAAGTCGGACCCGCCGCCCAGGTTCCCCAGCGAGAGATCGCTGCCGACGGAGACGTCCTGCTGCTCGAGCCAGGCGTCCTCGACGGTTCCCCCGTCGGGGTGGGACACGGCCCGCGTCGCCTCCACGAGGAAGCTCTTCAGCGACGGAGATCCCGAGCCGCCGAAGGAAGCCCCGCCCGCAATTGCGTCCTGGTTCAGGTAGGCGACGCCTCCCCGCTCCAGCGCTTCGCGGTGTTCCTCGACCCACTCCGTGCTGCCGATCAGCCCCCACTCCTCCGCGTCCCACCCCGCGAAGATCACGGTCCTCTTCGGCCGGACGCCGTCCGCGAGGAGGCGGGCGAACGCCTGCGCGGTCGCCATCACGGACGCCGTGCCGCTCACGTTGTCGTTGGCTCCGGCTCCCCAGGCGTCGATGTGCCCTCCCACGACGACCCACTCGTCCGGCCACTCCGTCCCCTCGATCCGGGCGACGACGTTGTGGATGGGCCGGTACGCCCCGTCGTGCCGGACGGTCATCCGGAGCCGCGCGGGACCGGGACCGACGCGGTAGCGCAGGGGCAGCCCCCCCTGCCAGGACTGATCCGGAATCGGGTGCCCCCGGACGCCGTCCAGGATCTGGCGCGCCACCTCGAAGCTCACCGGCATCACGGGAATCGTGGGCAGCCCCGCGGCTTCGTCGCCGGGGTCGAGCCGCTCGACGCCCGGGAGGCTCGGGCGGCCGGGTGTGGTGGGGTCGCCCGCGCCGTTCATGACGCTCCCCCGCTGGACCCCGCTGCCGGGGCGGTACGGCCCATCCGGATACATCTCGCCCATCACGTAGCCGTCGTCCGCGGGATCCGAGAACATGACGATGCCGACCGCGCCGTTCTCCTCGGCCAGCTGCGCCTTGATCCCCCGGAACGACCGGCCGTAGCGGGCCAGCACGATCCTGCCATCCACGGAGATTCCGGCCTCCTCCAACTCGGCGTAATCTTCGTGGAGCCCGTAGTTCACGTAGACCACCTCCTCCTCCACCGATCCTGCACCCGAAAATCCGTTGACCCAGGGGAACTGCTCCCGACCCGTCACCGGGGCCTCGTGGAGAACCGCCTCGGCCAGCGTGAACCCGGTCTCGCTCCATCCGTCTCCGCCGCGCGCGGGAGTCCTCAGGAAGAGCGACGCCTCCGTCGGCCAGGGCAGGTAGACTTCGTACTCCGCGATCTGCGTCTCGAGTCCCCATTCCCGGAAGCGGTCGGCCACGTAGTCCCGGACCCGCTCCTGGCCGGCACCTCCGGCGATATGGGGATCGGTCGTCAGGGTCCGGCTGATCTCCCGGAGAAGCGCCGGCTCGATCGCGTCAACGAGCCGCGCCTCCAGGCCGCGTTGCGCGGCCGCCTCTTCCGCTGCGATCCCGCTGATGCGCGTGTCCGCGAGCTCGGCGCCTTCTCCCGCACAGGCGGCGACTGCCACTGCCATCGCGAAGACGCCGGCGATCGCGCGGAAGCGCATGCCGAGCGGACAGGGTCGGCGGGTGAAGCGGAGGGGAGACGGGCGCGCGACGCACCCGCAGGGCGTACCATCGCGCGATTCGCTCGATTTCCGGGGAAGTCGGTTCATTGTGCCTCGCGACATGGAGGTGGAACCCGGGTGCGTGGACCCGGGTCTTCCGGATTGTGAGGCGGCATTCCGCATCCCGCAAGCGCTCGCGGTGGTGCCGGAAGCGCCACTCTGGCAGGAAAATCATGCAACTGCGGCACGATTCCCGCCGTTTCACGTGGCAGGATTCATGCAGCGCGGCGAGCAGTCCCGGGGATTTCCGGTGCATCCAACCGCTTGATGAGGTTTCATGGGAGAAAGATATACGCTGCCCGTCCTTCCGTTGCGCGATACCGTCGTCTATCCGGGCGTGGCCGTCCCCATCTCGGCGGGACGTCCGGGAACCGTGGAGGCGGTACAGGAGGCGCTCGAAGGAGACCGCCGACTCTTCGCGGTCGCCCAGCGGGAGAACGTGGACGACCCCACCGCCGAGAACCTCTACACCGTCGGGACGGTCGTCCGCATCATCCAGACACATCGGGTTCGCGGCGGTGTCCAGCTGCTCGTGCAGGGTGAGGCCCGCGCGCAGGCTCTCGCCTTCGATCGGGGCGGTGAAGCCATGTTCACGGCGGGCCTCCTCAACCTCGAACGGCTCCCCCCGTCGAACGTGTCCGATCCGGCTTTTCAGGCGCTCGACAAGGAGCTGCGGGACCGAGCCGCAGAGCTCGGGACCCGCAGGGGCGTGCCCGCCGAGGCCCTGAACCAGCTCATCCAGGGTGTGGACGAGCCGGGCTCCTTCGCCGATCTCGTAGCGTTCTACCTCGACCTGGAGACCGGCGACAAGCAGAAGCTGCTGGAGGTCCTCGACGACGAGGACCGCATGCGCCAGGCTCTCGTGGCGGTCGAGCGGGAGCTGGCACGGATCGACGCGCAGGAGGACATCCAGGCGAAGGTCCAGGAGGAACTCGGCGAGCGGCAGCGGGAAATGCTCCTCAGAGAGCAGCTCAAGCAGATCCAGCGGGAGCTCGGAGACGAGGACGACCGCAGCGACGTCGAGGACCTGCGCGAGCGGATCAGCGAGCTCGACCTCGAGGAGAGCGCGGCCACGGAGGTGGATCGGGAGCTGAAGCGGCTGGAGCGGACGAGTCCGCAATCCGCCGAGTACCAGGTGATCCGGACGTTTCTCGAGTGGATCACCGAGCTCCCGTGGAACGAGCGGGCGGACGAGAAGATCGACCTGGGCGTCGCCGAGGAGATCCTCCACGAGGATCATTACGGTCTGGAGGACGTGAAGGACCGCGTGCTCGAGTTCCTTGCGGTGCGGAAGCTGCAGCTGGAGCGGCAGGAGCCGACCCCCGAAGAGGAGCCGGCCGTCGGTGACGGAGGCGCCGAGGTCGCGCCCGACGAGGCCCCGGCGCGGACAGCGCGGGCCGCCGGGAAGGTCGCTCTCGCCGCGGGGAAGGCCGCGTCCGGTAACGGCGTCGATCACGACACGGAAGCCCGGGAGGAGCCGGAGGAGCCCGCGCCGCGGAAGAGGGGGAAGAAGGAACGGAAGAAGGACGACGACGAGGGCGAGGAGGAGATCGCGAAGCGGATCGGCCGCGGACCCATTCTGCTCTTCACCGGGCCTCCGGGCGTGGGGAAGACCAGCATCGCGCAGTCCATCGCCCGCTCGCTCGGGCGCAAGTACGTGCGCATCTCGCTGGGAGGCGCGCGCGACGAGGCGGACATCCGCGGCCACCGGCGCACCTACGTCGGTGCCATGCCCGGGCGGATCATCCAGGGCATGCGCCAGGCGAAGAGCAAGAACCCGGTCTTCCTGCTGGACGAGGTGGACAAGCTCGGCACCTCCTTCCAGGGCGATCCGAGCTCCGCGCTGCTCGAGGTCCTCGATCCCGCGCAGAACTCGTCCTTCACGGATCACTACCTGGGGATCCCCTTCGATCTCTCGGAGGTGCTCTTCATCGCCACCGCGAACTACGCAGACCGGATCCCGGCGCCGCTCCTCGACCGGATGGAGAAGGTGGAGTTCGCCGGGTACACGGAGCAGGAGAAGCTGGAGATCGCGAACCGGTATCTCCTGCCGCGGCAGCGCAGGGAGTCCGGGCTGACCGAGGAGGAGTTCAAGCTCGGTGACGAGGCCGTCCTCTCGGTCATTCAGCAGTACACACGGGAGGCCGGGGTGCGCCAGCTCGAGCGGGAACTCGGGAAGCTGGCGCGGAAGGTCGCCCGGAAGATCGCGGCCGGCGAGACCCCCGCCGTGGAGGTCACCGCGGAAGTCGTGCGGGAGCTCCTGGGTCGGCCGCGGGTGCATCCGGAGCGCATGGGGAAGGAGGACATGATCGGCGTCGCCACGGGAATGTTCTACACGCCCATGGGCGGCGATATCATGTTCGTGGAGGCCAGTGTCATGCCGGGCGAGGGCGGGCTCGTGCTCACCGGGCAGCTGGGCGACGTCATGAAGGAATCCGGACGCGCGGCGTGGAGCTATGCCAAGAGCCACTACGACCGGCTCGGCATCTCCGAGCGCACGATGAAGGGGAAGGAGGTCCATATCCACGTGCCCGCGGGCGCGGTTCCGAAGGACGGACCGTCGGCCGGCATCACCATGGCCAGCGCGCTGGTCTCGTCGCTGTCGGGTCGCAGCGTCCGCAGGGACGTGGCCATGACCGGCGAGCTCACACTGACCGGACGGGTGCTCCCCATCGGCGGGTTGAAGGAGAAGGTGCTCGGCGCCGTGCGCGCCGGGATCAACGAGATCATCCTGCCGGAAGACAACGAGGCCGATCTCGACGACCTGCCGGACGACATCCGGCGAACGCTCACCGTGCACCTGGTCGGCGACCTGGACCAGGTCATCGCCATCGCGCTGCGCGAAGAGCAGCAGGAGCGACGGAAGCGGCGCCCCCGCAAGGAAAACGACGCGGACCGGGAGACCGCGACCGCTCCCTGAGGCGGGGGCTCAGCCAACTGCGAAATCCGGCCGGCCCCCCGCAACGGGAGGCCGGCCGATTCATTTCCGGAGCCGAGACGGGGGGCGACTCCTACGGAGCCGGTGCGGCCAGAGCGCCCTCGGGGACCACGGTGTCCGCGACCAGGTTCTCGAAGTAGATTCGGCTCACCCCGTCCACGGGACGATCCGGGGCCAGCATGATCGGTCCGAATGAGCGCCAGCCGCTCCAGTTGACCATCGACGGCTCTGCCCCCTCCCGCGCGATGTAGTGCCACCGCTCCATCAGCCCCGTCTCCGGATTGACGAAGGCGTGGTACATGTTCTGGGGCGTCAGCCCCACGTCCTCGAAGGAGAGCTGGATCACTTCCCACCGGCGGCCGTCGTCGTCCGTCTGCTCGCCGAGATACTCCGCCCTCACGCCCGGGTCCGTCCACTTGTACGGCATCAGGAGCCAGTAGGAGTCGTTGACGAACATCGCGTTGGCGCGGGTCAGGAGAGAATCGGCCCTCGCCCCCTCCTGCAGCTCGCCGTCCAGCCAGACGCGGCCGGCGAGGGGCTCGTCGTGGTTGAAGAGCGCGATCATCCGCTGTCCGTCCACCGCCGCCTCCGTCCGCAGATCGTTCTGCCACCGGTCCCAGCGATGCGAGCGGCGGGTGGGCTCCACCCCTTCTCCCCGGTTGACCATCCAGTCCCACTGGATGTAACGGGTGCGCTCCCACCCATTGCCCGGAGCCATCGTTTCCACCATTCTGGAGTGGACGCGCGTCACCTCCGGGTCGTCGAACCGGGCGTCTGCCACGCTTCGCACCGCATCGCCGCCGCCCTCCAGTGCCTCCGTTCCTTCCTGATTGCACCCCAACACCAGGCCGGAAACAAGAACCGCGAGTAGTGTACGCATTACCTTCCCCCAATGGTTGAGTGTCCACCTCGAATGTAAGGTTGGACTCTGCCGAAAGAAACTTCCCAAGCCCATGACAGAAGATGGAGCCGAAAAGGCAGTGAATTCTAAGGACGCCCGGATCCGGAAGCTTTTCGAAGCCGAGGTGGTCCGCGCCGACCAGGATGTCAACCTGGGACGGGCCGCGCTGCTCGTGGCCCAGGAGGAGTATCCCCAGATGCCGGTGGAGCGTTATCTCTCGCGCCTCGACATGCTGGCGGAGGAGGTCCAGGACCGTCTGAACGGCGAGAGCGCGCCTCCCATCGTGCTGCAGGAGCTGCTCGACGTCCTCTACGACCGGCACTCCTTCCGCGGGAACCGGGACGTCTACTACGATCCCCGCAACTCGCTGCTCTGCGACGTCATGGATCGGGGGCTGGGCATTCCGCTCACGCTGGGGATCGTGCTGCTCGAGGTGGGGTGGCGGCTGGACCTTCCCTTGGTCGGCGTGAACTTTCCCGGGCACTTCCTGGTCCGATTCGAGGGCGAGGAGATCCGCCTTCTGGTCGATCCCTTCGATTCGGGGAAGATTCATTTTCATGAGGACGCCCAGTCGCTCCTGGACCGCGTCTACGGGGGGATGGTCCGGCTCCAGCCCTCCTTTCTCCGCCAGGCGAGCCGGCGCGAGATGCTGGTGCGACTCCTCACGAACATGAAGAACCTCTACCTGAACGTCCGCGACGACACCCGCGCGCTCGCCGTGGTGGAGCGGCTGCTCCTGATCCACCCGCTGGCGCCCGGCGAGATCCGGGACCGGGGTACGCTCCTCGCCCGCCTGGGGCGCACCGCGGAGGCGGTGGAGCAGCTCGAGGCGTATCTCGAGTTCTCGCCCCGCGCGACGGACGCGAACCGGATCCGCACGCTCCTGGAGCGGCTGCGGGAAGAGCCCGAGGCGGACCGGCGCTCGAAGAAGAGACCGACCACGAAGGCCGCTCCGGCGACCGACGGGGCGACGGCGAAGCCGGAGGAGGCGTCGAAGAACCCGTCCTCGACGAAGTCGAAGAAGGGCCCGGCGGTCGAGGCGGCCCGCAAGGCGTCGCCGGGAAAGAAGGCGAAGAAGCGACCGGACCCGCGCTCGGAGGGCGGTCCGGATCGGGAGGGGCGGGGCGGCCGCGGCGAGCGCGACGATGACGACCGCGACGACGCCGGCGGCAGCCGCAACGAGGACGGATGAGGAGCCCGGAGGCCAAAGTGGAGGAAGCCGTCATGCAGGAGTGGTGCGGCAGGGACGTGCCGCGCCACTATGGCAGACCGGACGAGGAGTACCGGGCGGCGCTCGAGTCGCTGGCGGTGATCGACCGCTCCTGGCGCAGCCGCCTGCACGTCACCGGTCGCGCGCCGGTCGACATGATCCAGGGGATCATCACGAACAGCGTTCCCCCGCTCCCGGAAGGGGTCGGCGAGGAGGTCGTCGAAGGCAGGGCGGCATACGCGGCGGTGCTCACCCGGAAGGGGAAGATGGTCACGGACCTGCGCGTCCTGCGCGCGGGCGCCACGGAGGAGGCCGGGCTCCTGCTCGACCTGCCGCTTCCCGGGGCCGAGGCCGGCATCGCCCACTTCCGGAAGTTTCTCCCTCCCCGGATGGCCCGGATGCAGGACGTCTCGGACGCGACCGGAATGCTTACGCTGGCCGGTCCGGAGGCCGCCGGGGTGATCAGCCGGGAGGCGCTCGGGCTGCGGGTGGAGGCCTCCGGGCTCCAGGCGCTCGCGGAAGATGCGTATCTCTCCGTAGGCTCCACTCCCGGCGACGGCTCCGCACCCCTGGGGGGGCAGATCCTGGTGCTGCGCTCGGGCGATCTGGCCACCCCGTCCTTCGACGTCCTCGCGGACCGCCCCACGCTCGACGCGCTCCGGCGCCGTCTGCTGGCGGTCGGGGCGCGGCCCATGGGGCGGGGAAGCTGGGAGACGCTGCGCGTGGAGGCCGGACGCCCCGCGTTCGGTGCCGAGCTGACCGAGGATACCATTCCCGTCGAGGCCGGCATCCAGGACCGCGCGATCGACTACGCCAAGGGATGCTACACGGGGCAGGAGGTGATCATCCGGATCCGCGACCGGGGCCGGGTGAATCGCGTTCTCCGGGGGCTTCTCGCCGGGGACGTGCCGACGCCGCCCGCCGGCACCGAGCTTTTCAGGGAGGGCGGAGAGCGGTCGATCGGTCGGGTGACGAGCGCCGTGCTGTCTCCCAGGGCGGGGCAGTGCATCGCGCTGGCGTACGTGCGGCGGGAAGTCGAGCCCGGAGGGGAGGTGCGCGTACGTGACCCGGACGGAGCCCCTGCGGAGGTTCGGGAGCTCGGACCCGGCTGGGCGCTGGGGTCCTGAGGCGGCGCGGCCGCGGCGCCTCGAGTCGTCCCGGCGCGCGTTGCCGCGGCAACGGGTCAGCGCGCGCCTCGGCCCCGCAGCGCGCGCACGATCCTCCCGCCGTGCTCCCGGCCGTTCTCGATGAAGATCCGGTTGGCGTCGTTCCCGGCGGCCAGAACCCCCGCGATGTAGACGCCGGGGACGCGCGTCTCCATTGTTTCGGAATCGTGCCCGGGGACGCCCGTGGCGGGATCCACCTCCACGCCGATCCGGAGCAGCAGCGACGGGTCGGCCCGCCACCCCGTCATGGCGAAGAGCCAGTCGTTCGGGAGCTCCTCCGCGCCGCTTCCCGCCGATCGCGCGCCGGAGCCGCCACCCTTCGCCCGATCCTCGGAGGGGCCGGTGCCGTCCGGTGGAACGTCCGTCAGCAGGAGCGACCCCGGACGGATCTCCGAGACCCGGGTGTGCCAGCGCACTCCGATCTCTCCCTTTTCAAAGCGGTTCCGGATGTCGGGGAGCACCCACGGCTTCACGCCGCGGTCCAGCTCCCCGGCGAAGTGGATGAACGTCACGCGGGCGCCGGCACGAAAGAGCTCGAGGGCGGCCTCCACCGCCGAGTTGCCCCCGCCGACCACGGCGACGTCCTGGTTCCAGTAGGGGTGCGGCTCGCGAAAGTAGTGCGACACCTTGGGGAGCTCTTCTCCGGGAACGCCCAGCCGGTTCGGCTGGCCGAACCCGCCCGTCGCGACGACGACGGCGCCGGCCCGGCATTCGCCTTCCTCGCCCCGCAGGTTCCGCGTGCGCAGCAGGAAGTCGCCCGCCGCGCCCGTCACGTCGGTCACCTCGTGGTACTGCCGCACGTCGAGCGCGAAGTGGCGCGCGATGCGGCGGTAGTAGGTGAGCGCTTCGACGCGTGAAGGCTTGCCTCCCGCCACGATGAAGGGGATGTCCTCGATCTCGAGCTTCTCGGCGGTGCTGAAGAAGATCATGTACGGCGGGTATCCGACAATGGATTCCGTTACGCACCCCTTGTCGAAGAGGACGGATTCGACGCCCGCGGCCCGGGCCGCGGCGCCCACGGCGAGGCCGCACGGGCCCGCGCCGACGACGGCAATCTCGGTTTCTCGTCTCATGGTGGGTCAATCCCCCGGACGGGCCTCGGGTTCCATCGGCCCTGCCCGGGGGCGATTGGACGGGTGCGCATCCCTCGCCGTACCTTGTGGCGGATGAAGAACCACGACGACTCCGGTGCCCGGTCCCGCGGCCTCCGCTCTTCCGGCCCCGGCTGGCTCGTGGCGGCGGCCTTCATCGGCCCCGGGACGGTCACGACGGCCACGGTCGCGGGGGCCGAGTACGGCGTCGTCCTGGTCTGGGCGCTCCTCTTCTCGGTCCTCGCGACGATGGTGCTGCAGGAGATGGCCGCCCGGCTGGGCCTCGTGACGGGGCTGGGGCTCGGCGAAGCCGTCCGACGTCGCTTCACCCGGCCGCTCCTGCGCATCGGGGCGATCGTCCTGATCGTCTCGGCGATCGCGCTCGGCAACGCGGCGTACGAAACGGGCAACCTGCTCGGCGGCTCCCTCGGCGTGGCCGGACTCGTGGGGGGTGAGCCGCGGCTGTGGGCGCTGGTCATCGGCGTGGCGGGCTTCGTCCTTCTCTGGACGGGAAACTACCGGCTGCTGGAGCGCGTGCTGATCGGGATGGTCGTGCTCATGTCCGTCGTCTTCGTCGGGACCGCGCTGACGGTGCTTCCGGCGCTTCCCGAACTTGCGCGCGGGCTCTTCCGGCCCACGATTCCCGACGGCGCGCTGCTGGTCGCGATCGGCCTGATCGGCACGACCGTGGTGCCGTACAACCTGTTCCTGCACGCGTCCACGGTGCGCGAGAAGTGGAACGGACCCGAAAGCCTGGGCGACGCGCGACGGAACCTCTTTCTCTCGATCGGGGTCGGCGGGATCGTGAGCATGGCGATCCTGGTCACCGCGGCCGGCACCATCCACCAGGCAGGGGGCGAGGTCGCGGGCGCTCCGGACATGGCGCGACAGCTGGAGCCCCTCCTCGGGCGATGGGCGGGCGTCTTCTTCGCCGCGGGTTTCTTCTCCGCGGGGATGACGTCGTCCATCACGGCGCCGCTCGCCGCCGCGTACGCGACCGCTGGCGCGCTCGGCTGGGAGCGGGACCTCCGCTCGCCCCGCTTCCGCATGGTGTGGGGAGGCGTGCTGGGCGCGGGAATGCTGATGGCGGTGACGGGCATCCGACCCATCGAGGCGATCATCTTCGCACAGGCCGCGAACGGGCTCCTTCTTCCGGCCATCGCCTTCTTCCTGCTGCTGGCGGTGAACGACCGGCGCTGGATGGGCGACTGGGTCAATTCGTCACTCTCCAACGCGATCGGCGTGTTCTTCGTGCTGGTCGCCCTGGCGCTGGGCATGCGCGCGCTGCTGAGCGCGATCGGGGTCCTGTGACGACCGACGCCCGAACCGGATTTTCCGAGGCCGATTCCATCCGAGGAGGAGCACCATGACGACGGTCGAAGGCGAGGCGAGGAAGGCGCTGAACCGGCTCAGGCGAGCCATCGAGAAGAGCGAGCGCGAGCTGGAGTCCCTGACCGGCGCGCTCCGCCACGCGGAAGGCACGGATTTCCCGCGCGAGAAGTACGACGGCGCCGAGGCGCACATGCGCGCCCTGCTCGACTTCGCCGAGGAAGAGGCCACCCGGCTGCAGGAGAAGATCCTCCATTCGGGGGGGCTCGAGCCCGGGCGGGTGCGGCGCGGAGGGGGGTGAGGGCGCGCGCGCCGATTCCGTTCTCACGCCGGGCGAATTATCATGTAGCACGAACCGGCCCGACCGACCCCGGCCCGCATCGATCCCGCCTCGGGGGCACCGGCCGTCTCGCCGGGGGCTCGGGCCTCTTCCAGACCGCCCTTTCCGCACGATCCCGCTTCCCCGCCGGGGTCCGACGAACACCGGACCCTCTCGAATATCCAGAGGTATGAGCCTGCCCCATGACCAGCGATCTCACTCCGCAGCTTCTCCGGCTCTTCCGGGAGGGCGTCTCATCCCCGCTCTCGGACGAGGAGTTCGACGCGCTCGCGCTGCGCGCCTTCGAGCATCAGGCCGAGGCGAACACGGCGTACGGCGCCTTCGCGCGCGCACGCGGCCTCTCCCCCGAGGCCGTGGACTGCTGGGAGCGGGTTCCGCCGGTGCCGGCACGGGCGTTCAAGGAGCTCCCCCTCGTGGCGGGCGATGCGCGGGAGGTGCAGAAGATCTTCCGCACGAGCGGGACGACCGGGGGACAAGAGAAGCGCGGGGCGCACCACGTGCTCGACCTGCAGCTCTACCACGCCGCGCTCCTCTCCAATTTTCGCGCGCATCTGCTCCCGGAGGAACGGCCGCACCCCATCCTTTCGCTGATTCCCTCTCCGGAGGAGCTTCCCGATTCGTCGCTCAGCCACATGATCGGCGTCGTCATGGAGGAGAGCGGCGCCGAGGGAAGCGGGTACTTCGTGACGGCGGACGGAACGATCGAACGGGACGGGCTCTCGCGTGCCCTGCGCGCAGCCGAGTCCCGGGACCGCCCCGTCCTCATCGTCGGAACCGCATTCGCCTTCGTCCACTGGATGGACGCGGTGGACGAGCGGGGGGAGCGCTTCCATCTTCCCGAGGGATCCCGGATCATGGAGACGGGCGGTTTCAAGGGCCGCTCGCGCAGCGTCCCGCGTGGGGAGTTGTACGCCGGACTCGAGCGCCGGCTCGGGGTACCGGCTTCGCGCATCGTGAACGAGTACGGGATGACGGAGCTGCTTTCCCAGTTCTACGAGCCGGTGCTGCGGGAAGCGGACGGGGTCCGGCGGCACCGCCCTCCGCCATGGGTGCGCACCCGCATCCTCGATCCGGTCACGCTGGCGCCGGTGTCCCCGGGGACCGAGGGGCTGCTCTGCCACTTCGACCTGGCGAACGTGAATTCGGTGTGCGCGGTCCTGACGGAGGATCTCGGCGTCGCCGTCGGCGACGGCTTTCGCGTCCTCGGCCGGGCCCGGGGGGCGGAGCCCCGCGGCTGCTCGCTGGCGATGGACGAGCTTCTGTCGCTGGCGCGCGAGGTTTGATGGACACGGGCGACGGAGCGACCCCGTTCGACGCCTGGGCCCTGCCACCGGGGTCGAAGGAGCCCTCGGTCGCGCGCGCACTCGCACCGACACCGGGGGATCCGTGCGTGCTCCCGCTTCGTCTCCTCGACCTCACGGCGCCGGAGATGGCGGAGCTCTGTGCAGGGCTCCGTGCGGCGCGGAGCGTACTCCTTGGGCGGAGGGCAACGGAGCTCGCGGAGCTGCTCGGCCGCGTCGGCGCCCGCTTTCTGGACGACAATGATCCGCTCCGCCGGGAGGCGCTCGCGCGCCTGCCTGCCGGCGCCGGGCTGTCGGCCGCCATGGCGCGGGAGGTTCTCGACGGGATGGCCCGCGATTGGCTCCCGGAGCGCCTGCGCGCCCTCCTCGCGGCGGAGTTCGAGGATCCGGAAGTGCTCGACCGTTTCCGCCCCGGCCCGCGGGAATCGGTGCGCGCGCTCGGTCCCGCGCTCACGCTTCATCTCGGAGCGGGGAACGTGCCGGGCGTCTCCGTCACCTCGCTCGTCCGCGGGCTTCTCGTGAAGTCGCCGGTGCTTCTCAAGCCGGGCCGATCGGACGCCGTGCTCCCCGTGCTCTTCGCCCGCGCGCTCGCCGATGCGGATCCGGAGGTGGCGAAGGCCGTGGCCGTCGTCTACTGGCCGGGGGGGGAGGGAGACGCGGAAGCGGAATCGCTGCGGAGGGCGGATCTCGTGGTGGCGTACGGGGGGGAAGCCGCGCTGCGCGCCGTGCGCGACCGACTGCCGGTGACGACCCGGTTCCTCCCGTACCACCACCGGATCAGCTTCGGCGTGATCGCGCGCGAGGCGGGAGAAGGGGGCGCGGCCGGGAGCGCACCCGGGGTGGCTCGCGTGGCGCGGGACGCGGCACGGGCGGCGGCGCTCTTCGACCGTCGCGGCTGCGTGTCGCCGCACCTCTTCTACGTGGAGGAGGGCGGGGAAGTCGCGCCGCGCGAGTGGGCACGCATGATCGCCGAAGGACTCCGGGAAGTGGAGCGGGAGCTTCCCTCTGGAGCCGTCACCGCGGGGGAAGCGTCGGAAGTCCACCAGTTCCGGGGAACGGCCGAGCTGTCCGCAGCCGCGGGCTCTGGCGTCGAGCTTCACCGCGACGAGGGGATCGGGTGGACCGTGATCTTCGATCCCGACCCGGCCTTCGAGGTGTCCTGCCCCGGCAGAACGGTGCGCGTGAAACCCGTCCACGACGTACGGGAGATCGCGGAGCTCGTGCGCCCGTACGGCGCCCTGCTTCAGACCGTGGGTTTCGCAGGCCGCACGGGTGCGGTGCCGGACGAGGACGAACGCTTCGGTCGTCTGGTCGAGGAGCTCGGGCGCGCGGGTGCCTTCCGCGTCTGCTCCTTCAGGGCGCTACCGTGGCCGCCGCCGTGGTGGCACCACGACGGTTCCGGCCCCCTGCGGGCCCTCGTCCGGTGGGTGGAAGTGGAAGAGGGAGTACCCTGAAGCCGGGGGGTCCGAGAGGGAGGCTTCAGGGGTGTTGCTGACTTCTACGACTGTTCCGGCTGCTGCTCGGAGCGCCAGATCACGAGCTGCCGGGTGCCGGACGGATTCTCCTCGACCCGGACGGTGAGGATGTCTCCCTCCTCGATCCCCAGGTCGTCGCGCATTTCCTGGGGAATCGTGATCCTGCCGCCGACGCCGACACTCACGTCCCCGTAATACCGCGTCCGGTAAATGGCCATCCATGCTCCTTTTCGTGGAATGATACGGTGAATCTAAGCGCTGGAAGCCCATTGCAGAAGTACGGTGAGTCCTGCGCCGGCTTTCGGGGTGGTGCCGGAACGGAGCGACGTCCGCGGCGGCTTCGACTCATCCGGACTCTCACCGGATGCCCGCGGTTGAACGGGATCCCCGCCTCGCGCGTACTGTCCTGCGAAAGTCGTTCCGGAAATTTCCGACATTCGACGGGAAGAAAAACATGAATGCGACGAAGGGCGAGGACTTCGCCGTCCGGACGCGCGGCGTCACCAAGGATTTCGGGAAGCACCGCGCGGTCTCCGAGCTCGACCTGGAGATCCCGCGCGGCTCCATCTACGGCCTCCTGGGGCCGAACGGATCCGGGAAGACGACCACCATCCGGATGATCATGGGCATCCTGGGTCCGGACCGGGGAGAGGTTTCCCTCTTCGGCGGCAACCCGGAGGACACGCGACGGACGCGCGTGGGCTACCTCCCGGAGGACCGCGGCCTGTACCGGAAGATGAAGATCCTCGAGATGCTGGTCTTCTTCGCCGAGATCCGGGGGATCGACCGGAGGGTGGCGCGCGGGCGGGCGTCGGAATGGCTGGAGAGGCTGGGACTGACGGAGTGGGCGGGGAAGAAGTCCGAGGATCTTTCCAAGGGGATGCAACAGAAGATCCAGTTCGTCGCGACCGTCCTGCACGAGCCGGACCTGCTCATCCTGGACGAGCCCTTCAGCGGCCTGGACCCCATCAACCAGGATGTCCTCGAGGAGATCGTGCGCGAGCTTCACGCGAAGGGGGCCACGGTGCTCTTCTCCACCCACCTGATGGATCAGGCCGAGCGCCTGTGCGAGCGGGTCTGCCTGATTGCGCGGTCGCGGAAGGTGCTGGACGGCGACCTGCGCGCGATCAGGCGCGGCGAGCGCAGCGGCGCCGTGGCGATCGACTTCACCGGTGACGACTCCTGGCTGCGCGGACCGGAGGTGCGCGAAGTGGAGCGGACGCCCGGGGGGGTGCGCGTGCAGCTGAGGGAGGACGACGACGCGGACGACCTCCTGCGCCGGGCCGTGGCCGCGGGGGCGTCGATCCGGCGCTTCGAGCTCCTCGAGCCGCGGCTGCACGAGATCTTCGTGCGGCACGCGGGAGGGGAAGGGGCATCTCCCGCCATGCGACCGGTTCCGTCCACGGCCCGGGGAGGTGTGGCGTGAGGAGCGTGATCGCGGTCATCCGACGGGAATACCTGCAGCGGGTCCGGACGCTGGCCTTCCTGCTCAGCACGCTCGCGCTGCCGGTCTTCATGATTCTCGCGATCGTGGTGCCCGCCTTCTTCGCCGCGCGAGGCACCTTCGACGGGGGCGAGCGGGTCGTTGCCGTGGTGGACCGGACGGGGCAGCTGGCGGAGCGGGTCGCGGAGCGCCTGGAAGGCGCAGGGTACGAGGTGGAGCTCGCGCGCGGCGGGGCGGAACGAGCCACGCCTCCCGCGGACATCGCGACTGCCGCCGCGGGGGGTACGGGTGCCGATTCGCACGAAGCCGCTCCGGCTACGGGTACCAATGACGAAGCCGCGCTGGCGGCGCGGGTCCTGGAAGGGGAGCTCTACGGCTACCTGGTGCTGGACGACGAGACGCTCGCCACCGGCCGGGCGACCCTCGCCGCGGGGGGCAGCGTCAACGCGCTGCGTCGCGTCGCGATCGGGCAGGCGGTGCAGCGCTCGGCGCTGGAGGTGCGCCTCCGGGGGACGGAGGACGACATCGGCGCCCTCCTCGTGGGGGGAGAGGTGCAGGTGCGGCGGCTGGACCAGGGGGGGAGCGGTCCCGAGGACGGCGAGGGGGCTTTCCTCTTCGCCTTCTTCGGGACCTTCCTGCTCTACATCGTCATCATCGTGTACGCGATCGCGGTCCTGCGGGCGGTCATGGAGGAGAAGAACGGACGGATCGTGGAGATCATCGTCTCGTCGATGCGTCCCTCCCGGCTCATGCTCGGCAAGATCCTGGGTGTGGGCGCCGCGGGGCTGACGCAGCTCGCGATCTGGCTGCTCGCGGGCGCGCTCATCTTCTCGGCGGGGATCCCCTTTCTCCTCGCGGCCCTCCCGGAGGGGGTCGACCTGGCGGACGTGGCGTCGCACCTCCCGGGGCCGGGGCTGGTCCTGCTCTGGACCGCGTACTTTCTGCTGGGATACTTCCTCTACGCGAGCCTCTACGCAGCGATCGGCGCCATGTGCTCCAGCGAGGAGGAGGTGCAGCAGGTCCAGCTCCCCGTGCTGGCGCTGCTGATGGTCCCTTTCGTCTTCACCCAGATGGTCATCGAGAGTCCCGAGACCACGCTCTCCGTCTCGCTCTCTCTCGTTCCGTTCTTCACACCGCTGCTCATGTTCGCGCGCGTCGCCACGGGGGTCGTTCCCGCCTGGCAGGTGGGGTTGTCGCTGGTGCTGATGGTCCTCGCGATCGGCGCGGTAGCCTGGCTCGCGGGCAGGATCTACCGGGTCGGAATCCTGATGCAGGGGAAGCGGCCGACGGTGCCGGAGCTGTGGCGCTGGGTGCGCGAGGGGTGACAGGGGCCGCCCCCCCTGCTCGGAAGTGCAGTGCTCGCCGATTACCCGAAGCCCGGAGTGATCTCTCTCGATCGGGAGCGGGCCGTTTCGCGGCCCGCGTCCCCAATACCCAATACGTCATTCGCCCCCTCCGAGCGGGGTGCCTGACGGATTGACGCTCTCTGCGACCCCCAATCCTTCAGGATCCCGGCTGCCGAACTCGACGCCTGTGACGCGGGCGTCGGATGCCGAAGAGGTGACGGCGGTCCGGCGGGAGATCAAGGTTCAGTGAGCGTCGGGGGCCGGTAGCGGGCGCCCGACAGCGTCTCCCCGTCGGCGCCTCGGCATGCCGCCAGGCGACTCCCCGTGCCGTCCGCCGGTCAGGGCAGAACCGACCGGAGCAGCGACACCAGCTGGTGGTCCTCGAACGA
>JBBDIW010000051.1:0-4052 GCA_040880165.1 Gemmatimonadota bacterium
GGGAGCAGGCGCGGGTCGCTCGCCAGGAGCTCCACCATCTCGGGGGTGATTCCGGACGGATACATGTAGAAGAGCCGGTACCAGGGAAGCTCGGTTCCGGCGAGCAGCGCCCGGAGCAGATCGGCCAGGAGCGGAGCGTCCTGCCCCCCCCGTTTTCGCCGCATGTCGCGGCCGTACCACGTCGTGTCCTGCGAGATGATGTTCAGCTCCCGGACCCCGCGCGCCTCCAGCTCCCGCGCCTCGCGCACGAGCTCCTCGAGCGGCGCCGAGCGGTGGAGTCCCCGCATGTGGGGAATCGCGCAGAAGGCGCAGCTGTGATCGCACCCTTCGCTGATCTTCAGGAAGGAGGTGTGCGGCGTGTCGGTCGAGAGGATGCGGAGCGGCCGCTCCATGTTCGGCACGAAGCTCCCCGGCTCCGGCAGGAGCCCTCGCGTGCGCAGCTGGGGCACCAGCTCCCCCATCTCGGTCAGCCCGAGAAAGAGGTCCACCTCGGGGATTTCCTTCGCGAGGTCGTCCTTGTAGCGCTGCACCAGGCAGCCGACGGCGACGACCGCGCGCACGCCCCCCGCGGCCTTGAGCTGGCACGCCTCCAGGATCGTCTCGACGGACTCCTCCTTCGCCGCCTCGATGAAGCCGCACGTGTTGATCACCACGACGTCGGCGCCGTCCACCGCGCTCGACACCTGTGCGCCGTGTCCCACGAGCGCCGCCATGATGCGCTCGCTGTCCACCGTGTTCTTGTCGCAGCCGAGCGTGACGAGCCCGATGCGCGGGCCGTCGTACGGCCCCACCGGATCGATCTCGTGCCGCACCGCCTCCGCGTCGGGGCCGACGTCCGGACGTACCGGCTCCGGCGAGAGCGGGAATACGGGGAGATCGCGGGTCTTCAGTCTCATGGATACAGCCGTGTTCGAATCGGAGATGTGCCGGGTGACCAGCCACGAAGATAACCGGGCGGATCCGCGCCGTCAGCCGTCCACTCGCGGGGCGGATCGTCCCGTCCGGCAGGCGGCCCGCTCGGGCGCGCGTTCAGTCCGCCCGTCGGTTCATCCGGGAGCGCCGCCAGGGCGACGCGCGCCGGGGGGGACGTCAGCGCCCGTCGACCACCCGGACGCCCTCGGGCGGTGTGAAGCGGAAGAGGCCGGGCTCGAGCCGGGGGTCGAGCTCCAGCGCGCGCAGGTTCACGGTGCGGACGGAGCCGTTCTCCTCCTCGATTCGCACGCGACGAATGAGCGAGTCGGAGTCGTCGATCCAGACCGTGGCCATCCGGTACGTCGAAGAGCCGCGCGGAACGAGCGAGATCACGTGCGCCTCGCGCCCCGCGAGCGTCTCCCTCCCCTCGTACGTGGGCGTGTACTTCTCGCCCGGGTCCGCCAGGAATTCGCGGTGAAAGTCGAAGCGGCCCCGCGTCCCCTCCAGCCGCTGGCGCACGACCTGGTCGCGCTCCATGCTGGGAAAGTACATCCAGAGGTATTCGCCGTCCGCGACGACCTGGTCGCCGGCGGGGTCCGTGAAGCGCATGGAGAGGAGATCGGGATCCTGCTGGCAGATGCGCCCCTCGCTCCGCGTCACCTGGTTCAGCAGGGCGACCCGCATCTCCTGCGTGAAATCCGCGCAGAGCGCGTCCAGCCGGTCGTAGCGCTCCGATGCCCGCTCCATCACGGCGGTGGCGTACCCCGCCGACTGCGGAGAGGGCGCCTGGGCGTGCGCGTCGGACGCGAACAGGACAGGCGGGAGCGCGCACAGGAGCGCTCCGGCGCGCAGCAGCGCCCCTGCCCGGCGGATGTGCGCCGACGCTCCGGACCGCCGGGGCTGCACGGACGGGGGCGCGATCGGACGCGCGGGACGCTGCGAAATGGAATCGGACATCGGGGAACCGGACCGGGATCGCGGGGAGCTCAGGCGCTTCGGGAGTCGCCGCGCCGGGGGGCGCGGATCGATCGGTTCCTACCCGATCCTGCTCTGCTCCGTTCCTTCTCCGCTCCCGCCCCTGCCCGGGTTGAACATCGCCTCGATCTCGCCCATGCTCATCAGGACCTCGCGCGGCTTCGAGCCGTCCGGCGGCCCCAGCACCCCCGCGTCGTGCAGCTGGTCCACGATGCGCGCTGCGCGGCCGTACCCGATGCGGAGCTTGCGCTGGAGGAGCGACGTCGAGCCCTGGTCCTGCTGGATGCACACCTCCGCGGCGGCCTGGAAGAGGTCGTCCCAGTCGCCGAAGCCGTCCTCGCCGAAGGCGGCGTCCGTCGCCTCCTGCGCCTCGTGGCTCCGGACCTGGTCGAGGATGTCCTCCTCCTTCGCGGGAGGCAGCGCCTCGCCTTCCTCGAGCTCGGCGATCCGCGCGCGCGCCCGCTCCCGGAACCACTCCATGACGCTGTTCGTGTCGTCCGTCCCGATGTACGCGCCCTGCACCCGCACGGGCTCGCTCTGCCCCGGCGGGAGGAAGAGCATGTCGCCGTTGCCGAGCAGCGCGTCCGCACCGTTCTGGTCCAGGATGGTGCGGGAATCCACCTTCGACGCCACGCGGAACGCGATCCGGCAGGGGAAATTTGCCTTGATCAGCCCCGTGATCACATTCACGCTGGGCCGCTGCGTGGCGACGATCAGGTGGATCCCGATGGCACGGGCCTTCTGCGCGAGGTGCGTGAGCGGCTTCTCCACTTCCCCCTGCACGGTCATCATGAGATCCGCCAGCTCGTCCAGCACGAGCACGATGAAGGGAAGGATGCCGTCGTCGTAGATCCATCGGTCCGGGTCGCCTTCGTCCCCCTTGGCGTAGGCGCGTCGCATCGTGACACCCTCGCGCACCCTCCGGTTGAATTCCGCGAGCGAGCGCACGCCGTTCTCGCTGAGCAGGGTGTAGCGCCGCTCCATCTCGAGCACCGCCCACTTGAGCACGCCGGCGGCCTCCTTCGGGTCCGTCACCACCGGGTGGCGCAGGTGCGGAAGGTCTCCGTACGTCGAGAGCTCCACCATCTTCGGGTCGATGAGGAGGAGACGGAGGGTCTCCGGCGTGTGCCGGTAGACGAGACTCGTGATGACCGTGTTCAGGCAGACCGACTTTCCGGCGCCGGTGGCGCCCGCGATCAGGACGTGCGGCATCTTCGTAAGGTCCGCCACATAGGCGTTTCCCCGCAGGTCCTCGCCCAGCGCCAGGGGAAGTTCCGCCCGGCTCGCGCGGTACGCCCGCGACGCCAGAATCGAGTGCAGGTGCACCATCTCCGGCTTGGGGTTCGGAATCTCGACGCCCACGGCGCCCTTGCCCGGGATCGGCGCGACGATGCGGATCGTCTGCGCGCGCATCGCGAGCGCCAGGTCGGCGTCGAGGTTCGCGATCCTGTTGACCTTCACGCCGGGGGCCGGGACGACCTCGAACTGCGTCACCACCGGGCCGGTCGTCCGCCCTCCGATCGAGCTCTTCACGTTGAAGGTGTTCAGCTTCTCGACCAGGACGTCGCCCAGCGCGTCCAACTCGCGGTCCATCCCCGTGCGATCCCTCCGCTCCGGGACGGTGAGCAGGTCGAGCGCGGGCAGGTCGCCGCCCGCGAGGTCGCGCGGGTCGGTCGGGTCCGGGAAGACCCCGTCGTCCGCGTCCCCCTTCCGCCCCCACTTGAGCGTCCGTCCGGCGGCGGCCCACGAAGGAGATTTCGCGCCTCCCCCGCCGGAGCCGGTCGCGTCTTCGCCGGGCGCGGATCCGTCCCGTGCAGGCGCTCCGTCGATGGGGGCCGTTGCGACACCGGAGTCGGCGTCGAGGGACGAGGGGTCCATCCCTGCGGCGGCGTCCCCCGCTCCCCGGGCCCGAACGCCGCCACCGGTCCCGGCATCGTCGTCGGTCCCCGCCCGCCGCTCGCGCGCCGCCGCGGCCTCGGCCGCCTTCGCCCGGCGCGCCTCGACGCGGCGACGGCGACGCTCCTTCCGGCGCTCCGCCCCGCGACTCAGGCTCTCCCCGATCGCCCGCCCGCCGCCCGCGAGGGCCCGGAATGGGGGTCGGAGCGGGTTCCAGCCCAGCGTGCCGATCGAAAGCACGATGAAGAGCAGGCTCAGAAAGAGGAGGC
>JBBDIW010000052.1:0-5587 GCA_040880165.1 Gemmatimonadota bacterium
ATCACCCCCCCGGCAGCATCGCCGCCGCGTGCAGCAGCGCCCGCGCCTTGTTCAGCGTCTCCTCGTACTCCCGTCCGGGGTCCGAGTCCACCACGATGCCGGCGCCGGCCTGCACGAACGCCTTCCCTTCCGTGACGACGACGGTGCGGATCGCGATCGCCGTGTCCATGTTCATGCCGCCGTACCCCAGGTAGCCGATGGCTCCGGCGTACGGGCCGCGCCGCACGGGCTCGAGCTCGTCGATGATCTCCATGGCGCGGATCTTGGGGGCGCCGGAGACGGTGCCGGCGGGGAAGCAGGCGCGGAAGACGTCGAGCGCGGAGAGGCCCTCGCGCAGCTCGCCCTCGACCTGGCTGGAGAGGTGCATGACGTGCGAGTACCGCTCCACCGCCATCAGCTCCGGGACGCGGACGGTGCCGTAGCGCGCCACGCGGCCCACGTCGTTTCTGCCGAGATCCACGAGCATGCGGTGCTCGGCCAGCTCCTTCTCGTCCGCCGCGAGGTCCTCGGCGAGGGCGCGGTCCTCCTCGGCGGTGCGGCCCCGCTTCCGGGTCCCGGCGATGGGGCGGACGGTCACCGTGCCTTCCTCCACCCGCACGAGCACCTCCGGCGAGCTCCCCACCAGCGTCACCCCGTCCAGCTCCAGGAAGTAGAGGTAGGGCGACGGGTTCAGCGAGCGGAGCGCCCGGTACAGATCGAAGGGGGACGCCGTAAGCGTCATCGCGAGGCGCTGGCTGAGCACCACCTGGAAGGCGTCGCCCGCCAGGATATACTCGCGCACGCGCGCCACGGCGGCCTCGAACTCCCTCCGGGTCACCGTGCTCTCGAAGTCGTGCGGCGCCGGCTCCGCGCGCAGCTCGAGGGGGGCGGGCGGCGCCTCGGTGGTGAGCCGGTCGATCAGGGCCTCGATCTTTCCGGCCGCCGCGTCGTACCGCTCGCGCAGCTCGGCATCGGAGAGCCCCGGCTCCACGGGCGTCTGGGCGATGGCGCGCGCGGTCCCCTTCAGGTTGTCGATCGCGAGGACGACGTCCGTGAAGATGAAGAGCCCGTCGGGGAGCGCGAGGTCGTCCGGGGGCGCGTCCGGGAGCTCCTCGATCTGGCGCACCACGTCGTACCCGAAGTACCCTACGGCTCCCCCGCGGAAGCGCGGGAGGTCGGCGAGCGCGTCGGGGAGCTCGGCGGGGCGGCGCTCGCGCAGGCGCGCGTCGAGGTCGGCGAGCGGGTCGTCGCACTCCACCGGGGTCCAGCCGGCACCGGGGGTCCACCAGTCGACGGCGCCGGCGCGGAGCCGCCACGCGGCGGCGGGCTCGCTGCCCAGGAAGGTGTAGCGGGCCCACTGCTCGCCTCCGACCACGGACTCCAGGAGGAAGCCGAAGGGCGGGCGCGCGATCTTCGCGTAGGCGGTGACGGCCGTATCGACGTCGAAGAGGATCTCCCGCCAGACCGGCACGACCCGCGCGCCGTCGGGGCCGCGGGCGAGGGCGAGGAAGTCATCGAACGAAGGGGTGAGCCGCATGGGACGAGGCGAGTGAAGTGATGGGTCCGCTACCGGAGCCGGGGGGCGTCCGTCGGATCCCGAGGCGGGAATGTCCCCGCGGGGGGTGGGAATGTCAACCGGCACAGAGCCCGCGGAGCGCGCCGCACGGGATCGTCCTCCCATGATCCTCGCGGTCGACACCGGGGGCACCTTCACCGATTTCCTCCTTCTGGAGCACGGAGTGCTGCGCGTGCTCAAGGTGCCGTCCACGCCGGACGATCCGGCCGAGGCCGTGCTCGCGGGGGCGCGGGAGCTCCTGGGGGACGCGCGCGGCTACCTGCTGGCGCACGGTTCCACCGTGGCCACCAACGCGCTCCTCGAGCGGAAGGGGGCGCGGGTCTTTCTCGTGACGAACCGCGGCTTCGAGGACGTGATCGAGATCGGGCGCCAGAACCGGCCGCAGCTCTACGCGCTGGTGGGGCATCGGCCGCCGCCGCTCGTGGCGCGCGAGGATCGGGTGGGGATCGCGGGACGGCTGGGCCCACACGGAGAAGTCGACGAGCCGCTCGACGCCGCCGAGCTCGAGGCGCTTCCCGGGCGGCTCGCGGGGGCCGGGGCGGTGGCGATCGCGCTCCTCCACTCGTACGCGGATCCTGCGCACGAGCGGGCGGTGCGTGCCGCGCTCGGGGACGAGACCGTCCCCCTCTCCGTCTCCTCCGCCATCCTCCCCGAGTACCGCGAGTACGAGCGCGTCTCGACGACGGTGGTGAACGCATACGTTTCCCCGGTTGTGTCGCGCTACCTGGGGCGCATCGAGCGGGAGTCGGGGGCGGGGCGCATCCGGGTGATGGGGTCGAACGGGGGCGCGCTGTCGGTCGCGCGGGCGATGGCGGAGCCGGTGCACACGGTGCTCTCGGGCCCGGCCGGCGGGGTGGTGGGCGCGCTGGACTGCGCGCGCCGCTCGGGGCACGGGCGGATCCTGACCTTCGACATGGGCGGGACCTCGACGGACGTCTCCCTCTGCCCGGACCGCCCGCTGCGCACCCGCGAATTCGAGATCGACGGGCAGCCGGTGGCCATCCCGGTCATCGACATCCACACGGTGGGAGCCGGCGGCGGATCGCTCGCCCGCGTGGACCCGGGCGGCGCCCTGCGCGTGGGGCCCCGGAGCGCGGGCGCGGTGCCCGGTCCCATCGCGTACGGACGGGGAGGCGTGGAGCCGACCGTGACCGACGCGCACGTCTGGCTGGGCCGGCTTCCCTCCGAAGGCTTCCTCGGCGGCGGCGCCGCGCTGGATCGCGACGCGGTCGAGGGCCCCCTCCGGAAGCTGGCCGACGCGCTCGGCTCCTCGCTGGAGGAGGCCGCCGAGGGGATCGTGCGGGTCGCGAACAGCGCGATGGAGCGGGCGCTCCGCGTCATCTCCGTGGAGCGGGGATACGACCCGGCCGACTTCGTCCTCGTCTCGTTCGGCGGGGCCGGCGGGCTGCACGCCGCGCAGCTCACCGCCAGCCTCGGCGCCGCGCGCGCGCTCGTTCCCCCCGATCCCGGGCTCCTCTCCGCGTACGGCATGCTGGTCGCGCCGCCCACGCTGGAGCTGTCGCGGACGGTGCTGCTTCGCGCGGGCGGCGAGAAAGGGGACGAGGGCACCCAGGCACAGATCGATGCGCACTTCCGGGAGCTGGAGGAGGAGGCGCTGGCGCGCATGCGGGAGGACACCGGGGGCGAAGCGAGGGACCATCCAGTGGACGACGTGCCCGAAGCCGGCGCCGCCGCCCGCACGCTCACCGCCGAGCGGTGGGTCGACGCCCGCTATCGGGGTCAGAGTTTCGAGCTGCGCGTACCCGCCGACGGGTGGATCGACCGCTTCCACGCGTCGCACAGGGAACGGTACGGCTACGACCGGGTGAATACCCCCGTCGAGGCCGTCACGCTGAGGGTGCTGGCGCGCGCTCCAGGGCGGGTGGTCGAGCGTCCCCTCCTGGAAGAGGCCCGCACGCCGCCGCCGCTGGAAGACGCCCGCGTCTTCACCGACGGCGCCTGGACGACCGGCACCCGGGTCTGGCGGCACGCCCTCCGGCCGGGCCACCGGCTCGAGGGGCCGTGCCTCGTTCTCGAGTACAGCTCCACCACATGGCTTCCCCCCGGGTGGAGGCTGCGCGTCGATCCCGCGGGAAACCTTCTCCTCGACCCCGCGGTCTGACTATCTTGTCGGGCTGAAACCCCTTGCGTCGTGCCCCGCCATCGCGATTCAGGGCCGGGCACGCCGAGCTTCAACGGAAACGACCGGATGATGGAACGAGCAGGAGAGCGGGTGGAGGCCGCCCCGCGCGACCCGAACGACCCGCCGTACCTCTGGGCCGGGCTCGCCGCCCTCCTGGTGGGGCTCCTCTACGCGATCACCCTCGCCCCGACCACCGCGTTCTGGGACGCGAGCGAGTACATCGCAGTGGCGCACATCATGGGGATCCCGCACCCGCCGGGGAATCCGCTCTTCGTGATTCTCGCGCGGGCGTGGGAGCTGCTTCTCGCGCCGTTCGGGCTGAGCGTCGCGGTGCGCATCAACCTCTTCTCCGCGGCCATGGGCGCGCTGGCGCACGGGCTCTGGTTCCTGGTCGTGCACCGCATCCTCACGGCCTTCTCGCCGGATCGCCGCTTCGCGCTGCTGGGCGCCTTCGCCGCCGTCCTCGTGAGCGCGACGGCCTTCACGGTCTGGAACCACTCGAACGTGAACGAGAAGGTCTACACGGTCAGCCTCTTCACCATCGCGCTGCTCAGCTGGCTCGCCTTCCGCTGGCGCGACAGCGTGGACACGAAGAGGCGCGACCACCTCCTCGTCCTGATGGTCTTCATCCTGGCCCTCTCGGTCGGGAACCACCTGATGGCGTTCCTGGCGGCCCCGGCGATCGTCCTCTTCATCTTCCTCGTGCGGCGCAGCGCCCTCCTCGACCCCCGGCTCTACGTCGCGGCGCTCGTCGTCACGCTGCTGGGGCTCTCGGTCAACCTCTTCCTCCCGATCCGGGCGGGCCTCGATCCCGTCATCAACGAGGCGGACCCGACCTGCCAGTCCATTCCCGGCGCCCTCACCAGCATCGTGACGTGGGGCCAGGCGGGGTGTACCGAGCTGTCCGCGGTGCTCAGCCGCCAGCAGTACGACAAGCCGCCGATCGTTCCCCGGCTCGCCCCGCTGCACCAACAGTTCGGCAACTACCTGCAGTACTTCGACTGGCAGTGGGCGCGCTCGGTGGAGGGCGACAACACGGTCTTTCCGCCCGGGCGCATGCTCTTCACCCTGATCTTCGCCGCGCTCGGCGTCTTCGGCGCGGTCCAGCACTACCGGAAGGAACGGACGAGCTGGTGGTACATGTTCGTCCTCTTCGGCACGCTCTCGGCCGCGCTCGTCTTCTACCTGAACTTCCGCCACGGCTTCTCGCTGGGATCGGGCGTGGGGCGGGACATGCGCGAGGTGAGGGAGCGCGACTACTTCTTCATCGTGAGCTTCTCGCTCTGGGGGCTCTGGGCCGGGATCGGGATCGCGGCGCTCTGGCAGCACGCCGCACGGCAGATCGGCGGGCCGCTCATGCGGGCGATCCCCGTGCTCGCGCTCGCCTTCATCCCCCTCTTCCTGAACTGGGGATGGGCGAGCCGCGCGGGCGACTACTCGGCCCGCGACTGGGCGTACAACCTCCTGATGAGCGTGGAGCCGTACGGGATCCTCATCACGAACGGCGACAACGACACCTTTCCGCTCTGGTACCTCCAGGAGGTGGAGAACCACCGGCAGGACGTGACCGTCATCGTGACGTCGTATCTGAATACGGACTGGTACGTGAAGCAGCTGCGCGACCTCACGCGCCCCTGTCCCGCCGGGGTCGATCCCGCCGACGACCCGACGCGCATCATCTGCCAGCGCCCGTACGACCCCTCGAACGACCCCGCGATGTACACCGCGGATCCGGCCGAGGCGGAGGCGCTGGGCAAGACCGCCATCCTGCTCGACGCCCCGGTGCGCGCGCCCACGCGCACGATCCTCGACCTGGAGAACGACGTGATCGAGGCGACCACGCAGAGCTTCGTGCCGGTGCGGGAGCGCATGACGGTGCCGCTGGGGCG
>JBBDIW010000052.1:5687-25947 GCA_040880165.1 Gemmatimonadota bacterium
CGACCACGCAGAGCTTCGTGCCGGTGCGGGAGCGCATGACGGTGCCGCTGGGGCGCGTGACGGCCGTCTTCGAGCCGGGGCACCTGTTCTATCCCTGGCACCAGTTCGCGCTCTCGGCCATCGGTCGCAGCATCGACGAGCGTCCGATCTACTTCGCTTCCACCACGAACGCGCAGGCCGAGCTCGGGATCCGGGAGAACCTCGTCCGCCAGGGGCTGGCGTTCCGGCTGCACAACGTAGACCTCGCGGACGACCCGGAGCGGTACATCCCGATGTCGCCCTCCCCGTACAGCCAGGTGATCGGCGACTGGGTGGACCTGCCCCGCACGCGGACGCTCGCCTGGGAGGTGTTCGAGCACCAGGGCGGGATTCCGGACGAGTGGAGCCACTGGCCGGACCGGCCCTCGATCGGCATTCCGAATTACTACTCCTGGACCTTCTACGCGCTGACGCAGGTCGCCGCGCAGCTGGGCGACGAAGCGGCGATGGAGCGGAACCAGGAGCGGGCGGAGGCGTGGGGGGTGCTGGGCGCCTCGAACTGACGCCCGGGCGCGTTACGGGGGAAACTCCCCCTCGCCGGGCGCCGCCGGGGGGCTGTCCTCCTCCACGCCGCCCGGACTTCGGGGGCTCCGCACATCGGCGGGCGGGGACGCGCCGTCAAAATCGTCCGCCAGCACCGCCAGCGCCGCCGCGTGCTTCGCCCGGGACCGGCGCGCCAGGATCCGGCCATGGATCAGCGCGCCCGCCGAGACGAGGATCACGCACACCAGCAGGATGGACGTGGGCGGGACGTTGCGGAGGATCAGGAAACCGGTCGCGAGGAAGCCGGCGCCGGCGCCGAAGGCCACGAGCGGCCCCGGGCCCGGAAAAAGCGAGTCCTCCGGAGGCAGGAGTCCCGCGTCCTCCCGCAGGAGCAGCCCCAGGACGACGCCTCCCGCGAAGAGCGGGAGCCCCGCAAGGAGCGCCATGCCCAGCGCCTGGCTGCGGGGCTCGGCGGAGCCGCCCAGGATCTCCCACCCGGCGGCGAAGAAGGCCGCGGCCGTGAACGCGAAGAGGAGAAAGAGCCACTGGCGGCGAAGCACGTCGACGAAGCGGTCCCGCGGCACCGAGGCGGCGATCCAGAGACCGAGGCCCAGCGAGCCGGTCTCGATGGCGAGGATGACGGAGAGCGCCTCCAGAAAGCCGAGGCCGGAGTACAGGAGGAGCCCGGCCGCGAGCTCGGCGGCGACGGCGAGCACCGCGCCCACCGCGAAGGGGGGATAGAGGGCCAGCGGAGTGCGGGATCCGTTCATCGTCCGGGCGCGAGGTTTTGCGTGCGCGGGGCTTTGCGCTCCGGCCCGGCGGGGAGTAGCTTCAGGCACCCTTCGGAAATCGTCCACACTCCGGTCAGAACCCCTGGTTTCGCTCTCGAGAGCTGCAATGATGAGACCACGATGCGCCCCCGTCTTCCGCACCCGTTCCACCCCGGGTCGGCTCACGCTCCGGCCCCTCGCGGCAGCGCTGATCTTAATGGCGCTGACGGGTTGCGACAACATGAGCTGGGGCGGCTTCCAGTGGACCCTGCAGAGCTCGGCGCGGGCGTCCGACGGGACTCCGGAAGAGGGGATCGACGGAGAGGATATCGACCTCCCGCCCGAGACCCCGGCGGGACCGGTTCTCTTTCTGGTGCAGCGCGAGACGGGGAGTGGACCCGGCCAGGCGAGCCTGATTCCGCTCGCCTCACTCGCCGGCGATTCGCTGCTCCCCATGTTGAACGACGCAGGTGTGCCCGGCGTGCCCGCGGACTTCGTCGAGAACCAGCTGTCCGAAGGGCGCACCTTCACACTCTTTTCCGAGGGCACGCGGGTGGGGACCTTCCGTTCCGGCGGCGAAGTGAGCACCGATTCCTCCTACTGTCTCGCCCGGCCACGAGCGCGAGGAGTGGTGGAGGTCGTCCCGGAAGCCGCGGAGTCGCAGACCTTCCTCGCGCTGCGGCGGGACGGGGGCGAGGTGTTTCGCCACGGCGTCTTCCGCCCGATGGAGAGCACATACGACCAGCGCGTCGCCTCGCTGAACCTCGCAGGCGACCTCTTCCCGCGGCTCTCGGCGCCCTGGCCCCCCTCGGTCCTGGACGCGCGCAGCGACCTGCGGATCTTCGCGCTGGACGGAAGCGGCGCGGGAGCGATCGCGGTGACCTTCATGCACCGGGACGCGCTCGCCGTGGGACCCGCGCAGGAGAACGCCTACGCCCTCTTCTTCATCGCGGAAAACCGCGCCGGCGGGTACGAGCCGGGGTACGTCTGGTATCGACCGGCGGCAGACGGCAAGGCGGCCCCCCGCTTCGTGTCGCACCTCGACTGGAACCGGGACGGGTCGGATGGCGTCCTCCTCGAGGTGCAGGGCGCGCGATCCCGCTGGTTCGCGGCGGCCGGACGGCGCGGCGGGGCGTGGCAGACCGTCTTCGAAGATCCGTGTGGAAAGGCTGCCTCCACCGGACGAGCCGGCGCGCTCGATTGATTCCCCACGCCGGCCGTGACCGCCTCATGGCCGTCCGCTCTTCCGCTCGCCACTTCCTCCGTCCTCCGGTGATCGCGCGCTCGTGCGCGGTCTTCCTTTCCTTCGCCTTCGCGTTCGGGTGCGAGCCGGAAGCGCCCCCACCCCAGGAAGAATCCTTCGAGGAGGCGGAGGTGGTCGTGGTGGACGACGCCGGAGTCCGTCACGACTTCACCGAGCCCCCGAGCCGCGTCGTCTCGCTCGTTCCTTCTTCGACCGAGATCCTGCGCGCGCTGGGTGCCGGCGACCTCCTCGTGGCGCGCACGGACTTCGACACCGCCCGGGCGCTCGCGGAGCTGCCTTCGGTCGGCGGGGGGCTCCACCCCAGCCTCGAGGCGCTCGTCTCGGCACGACCGGATCTCGTGATCCGCTTCGCGGGTGAGCAGGACGTGACGACCCCGGCACGGCTGTCGGAGCGGGGCATCCCGCACTTCGCCGTGCGGCCCGACGGCGTGGACGACGTGCGCAGGATCATCCGCTCGCTGTCGCAGATCGTGGGGACGCCGGACGCCGGCGCGGAGCTCGTGGACCGGATCGACAGCGACCTGGCCGAGATCCTGGGGCGGGTGGAGGGCGAGCCGCCCGTCCGTGTGGCCTTCCTCATGGGGGGAAGCCCGCCCTGGGCCGCGGGGCCGGGCACCTTCATCGACGAGTTGATCCGGATCGCGGGCGGAGTCAACGTCTTCGGCGACCTCGGCTCCCTGTACGCACCGGTCAGCCTGGAGGAGATCGCGGTGCGCGACATCGATGTCGTGCTGCACCCGGGTGGAGACGCCACCGGGCTGCGCGTCGGGGAGGTACCGGTGCGCCGCGTGTCCGAGCTGACGCAGTCCCCGGGTCCGCGGCTCGGGGAGGCCGCACGCGAGATCGCACGCATTCTCCACCCCGACGTCTTTCGATGAACCGGACGGTCGTCGGCGTCCTCCTCTTCCTGACGGCGCTCGGAGCGGTGCTCCTCAGCGTGCGCTTCGGCGCGGTATCGCTCACCACCGGAGAAGTCTTCCACGCCCTGCTGGGCGACGGCGATGCAACACACCGCTACATCGTCGGCGAGCTGCGCCTGCCGCGCGCGATCCTGGGGCTCCTGGTGGGCGGCGGGCTCGCGCTGGCGGGCGCCGTCTTCCAGGCGCTGCTGCGCAACCCGCTCGCGGAGCCGTACATCCTCGGGATCTCGGGAGGGGCGGCGCTGGGGGCCGTGCTCGTACTCGCCTCCGGGCTGGCCGCCGCCGGCTCCTGGTCGCTCCCGGGCGCGGCGTTCGCGGGGGCGCTTCTCGCCATCGTCCTGGTCTTCCGCGTGGCCGCCGCCGCGGACCGGCGTGTGGACGTGCGTGTGCTCCTCCTGGCGGGGGTCGTGGTGGGGGCGTTCTTCAGCGCCTGCATCGCCTTCGTGCTCTCCGTCTCGGATGCGCCCACGGTGCGAAGCGCCGTCGTCTGGATGATGGGAAGCCTGTCCGGCGCGGACTGGAAGAGCGTGGTCGTGGTGGCGACGTACACGATTCCCGCCGCCTTCGTCCTCCTGGGGCTCGCGCGCGCGCTCAACCTCATGGCCATCGGCGAGGAGACCGCGGGCTACCTCGGCACGGACGTGGAGCGGATCAAGCGCGTCGCCTTCGGCGTCGCCTCGCTCATCGCCGCCGCGGGGGTGGCGGTCGCGGGGGTGATCGGCTTCGTGGGCCTCATCGTCCCGCACGGCGTCCGGCTCCTCACGGGCTCGGACCACCGGACGCTCCTGCCGCTCTCCTTCCTCGCGGGGGCAGCGTTCCTGACCCTGGCGGACGTGCTGGCCCGTGTGCTTCTCGCGCCCACGGAGATCCCCATCGGGGTCATCACCGCCTTCGCGGGAGTCCCCCTCTTCCTGGTGCTGCTGCGCAGGAGCCTGTCGTGAGCTTCTTCCGCACGGAGGACCTCGTCGTCCGCTACGGCCGGGCGCCGGAGCCAGCGGTGAACCGGGTGACGATGTCGGTGCCGAGGGGCTCGCTCTACGCGGTGCTGGGGCCGAACGGCTCGGGGAAGTCCACGCTCATGCGCGCCCTGCTGGGAGGGTTGGAGGCCGAGGGCGGGCACTCCTGGATCGGGGACCGGGACGTCGGCGAATGGACCCGCCGGGAGATTGCGCTCGAGGTCGGTGTGGTCTCGCAGAGCGAATCCATCGCCTTCCCCATGACGGTCCGCGAGCTCGTGAGCATGGGGCGCTACCCGCACCTGGGACCGCTGCGCGCCGAGGGCGAAGCGGACCGGAACGCCATCCGGAAGGCGCTCCGCTGGTGCGATGCCACCGAGCTGGAGCGGCGCGGCGTGACCACGCTCTCCGGGGGCGAGTTCCAGCGGGTGCGGATCGCGCGCGCGCTGGCCCAGGAGCCCGCCGCCCTCGCGCTCGACGAGCCGACCGCCAGCCTGGACATCCGGCACGAAATGACGATCTTCGCGCTTCTCCGGCAGTCCGCCAGCGACGGCATGACCGTGCTTCTCACGACCCACAACCTGAACCTCGCGTCGCGCTTCGCGGACCGGATCCTTCTCCTGGACCAGGGGAAGGTCGCCGCGGAGGGGAAGGCACAGGAAGTGCTGACGGCCGAGATCCTCGAGCGCGTCTATCGCTGGCCCGTCGCGGTCCAGCCGGACCCCGAAACGGGTGCTCCGCAGGTTATCCCGCGGGTCGGAATCCGCTGATCCCGCATCACCCGGGAAAGGCACGGTCCGCGCGGACCCGCGGCACCGGGAGGCAGCTGAGCCTCGACTACCCTGGTCGGGCGTCCTCGCTCGCCTCGGCGAACAGCGCGCGGTAGCTCTCGTAGCGGGAGCTCGCGATCGTTCCCTCCTCAACCCCCGCCTTGATGGCGCAGTCCGGCTCATGCAGGTGCGAGCACCCCCGGAAACGGCACGCGTCCAGCCGCGGGCGGAACTCCGGAAAGCAGTCGCCCAACGCCTCGGGCCGGAGCTTCCAGACCCCGGCGTCCGCGAAGCCCGGGGTGTCGGCTACGAGCCCGCCGCACGCCAGCGGAATCAGGCGCGAGCGCACCGTGGTGTGGCGCCCCGTCCCCCGCTTCCTGCTGAGCTCCCCGATCCGCAGGCCCAGGCCGGGCTCGAGCGCGTTCAACAGGCTCGACTTCCCGGCACCGGAAGGGCCCGCGAGCACCGAAATGCCCGAGCACAGCACCTCGGCGAGCTCGTCCAGCCCCTCCCCTTCCACCGAGCTCGTCTCGATCACCCGGTACCCCGCCCGCCGGTAGAGCTCGCACAGGGGCTCGGCCCGTTCGCGGGCGCCCGGCAGGTCGAGCTTGTTGATGACGAGCACGCACTCGAGCTCGTTCGCCTCGCCGATCACGAGGAGGCGGTCGATGAGCGCCGGCCGCGGCGCCGGATTCTCGCCTGCCGTGACCACCAGCATCCGGTCCACGTTCGCGGCGAGAATCTTCCCCCGACGGCCGCCGCCTCCGCCCCTGCGCACCAGCTCGCTTTCGCGCGGGAGCACCTCTTCGATCGTGAAGCCTCCGTCGGCCGCCGCGACGACGCGCACCCGGTCTCCCACGACGACCTTGTCTCCGGAGCGCGCCTCGAGCTTGAGCCGGCCGCGGAGGGACGCCTCGACGACCTCGGCGGCGCGGGGCCCGGGACCGGACCCGGATACGGCGCCCGCCGCGGGATCCATGTCCAGGGCGACCCGGTACACCCCGCCGCCCGACTCGTACACCATTCCCGTCAGCACCGGGGCGCCTCCATCGAAAAAAGCCCGCCCCCCGATGCTCCTCCTGGCGGGAGGAGCCGGGGAACGGGCCCATTCGATGTGCCGAGCGAGAGCTTCGGCATCAGCAGCCGGTGCTCAGGCGGCGAACGACTCCAGCGCGGAGCCCTTCTCGCCCTCGCGCAGTCGCCGGAGCGCACGGTCGCGCAGCTGGCGGATCCGCTCGCGTGTCACGCCGAGCATGTTGCCGATCTCCTCGAGCGTGTGCTCCCGCTCGCCCTCCAGCCCGAAGTAGAGCCGCAGCACCTTCGCGTCCCGCGCCTCCAGCGTGTTCAGGGCGCTCTGCACCGACTCCGTCAGGAGCCGCGCTTCGACGTCCTGCTCCGGCTCGGCCGCTTCCTCCGTGATGAACCGCTCCACCAGCTGCGAATCCTCGCTGTCGCCGATGGGCGCGTCCAGGCGGATCTCCGCCGCGTTCAGCGTCTGGAGCGACTCGATGAGCTCGGGCGTCAGGTCCGTCGCGGCGCTCAGTTCCTCGGGGCTGGGATCGCGTCCCAGCTCCTGCTTGAGGCGCTCCTTCTCGCGAAAGATGCGCGCCAGATCCGACGCCCGGTTGAGCGGTACCCGCACCGAGCGGCCGTGGTTCGCGAGCGAGGCCAGAATGGCCTGGCGGATCCACCAGACGGCATAGGAAATGAACTTCACGCCCTGCTCGGGATCGAACTTCCGCGCGGCCGTCACCAGCCCGACGTTCCCTTCCTGGATGAGATCCGTCAGGGAGACGCCGCGGTTCTGGTACTTCTTCGCGACGCTGATCACGAAGCGCAGGTTGGCCCGCGCGAGCTCCTGCACGGCGTCCTCGTCGCCCGCCTGCGCCCGCGCCCCGAGGATCTTCTCCATCTCGGGGGTGATGAGCTCGTGACGGCTGACGTCCCGAAGGTACTGATCGAGAGCCGTCTGCTCCTCGACACTGGCGTCGAATCCGGTGAGGGAGCCTCCCCCCTTCCGCTTGCGCCGTGCCTTCGTCGTCGTCGTTGTTGCGGTCGCCATCATAAGCTCCTGGAGCGCCAGCCGGACGGGCCGGCGGTTCATCTATATTTGCGAAAAACCCCGTTGCGATCGACCCTGATACTCCCGACCGACGCGCAAGGTCCACAGCCATTTAAGGTATCATCGGGAAGCGCATGTGTAAAGCGTTCGGTGCTGCCTTTCCTGCGCCCGCCTTGCGAACCATTCCACGGCACGATCGGGGGACTGGAGCTGGCGACCATCTTCTTCCGTCACCCTTCGAACGCCTTCCGCCCCCTCCATCTGCCGTGCCTCGGGATTGCTAACCCCTCCTCTGAAGGGTGTTCCGTCCGCAGTGCAATTCTTCGCGAAGAATCCCGACGCCTTCCTTCGCGCTCTGCGATTCCTGCTCTTCAACCGGGCCGCAGCAATGGGGGAGCGGGCCGTCGACCGGCTCCTCCGAGCAATTCGTGACAGGCCCGTCGCCTCGAACGATGCGTGCCCCCGAGGGTGGCGCGGTTCACCCCATCGGCGCGACCCGGTCCGCGACATCGGGAATGGATCGTGCAACAAGAAGCGGGCCCCCTCGACCCTCGATCAGTCCGGGGCAGCGGTTCGCTGCGGCATCCCCACACCCCTGATATTGGATAGACGGTGAAGAACCGATTCACAAATGTCCCCGGACCCCGGGTCACAGGAGCGCCGATGAGAATGCTCCTCGGACTTCTCGACAAGGCCGCGCGGGAGCTTTCGCAATCGGGCGACCCCGAGGACGCCCTCTGCCGGGTAGCGCGCCATGCGCTTCCGGCGCTCGGTACCTGGTGCATCCTGGACGTCATCGACGAAGACGGGAAGATGCGTCGTCCGGCGATTGTGCATGCGGAGGTCGACCGGGACCGAGTGGCGGATCGGCTGCTGCGCGACTGGCCGCCGCAGCCGGGGGAGCCCTTCGGGGCGGGGCGGGCGATCGAGGCGCCCCGCCCGAAGATCATCGCCCGGGTCCCCGACTCCATGCTCCGGCGTGCCTCCCGCTCAGCGGAAGTCGAACGCCAACTGCGGGAGCTCGGCATGGGCTCGCTCCTCTTTCTCCCCCTCGTCTCGTCGGATCTGCTGCTGGGATCCATGACGTTCGTCTCGCCGAATCCGGACGCATATACGCCGCAGGACCTCCTGCTCGGAGAGGACCTCGCGAGAATCGCGGCGCTGGCGCTGGACAACGCCCGGCTTCGTCGCTCCGCGGCGGACTCCATGAGGATTGCGGAAGCCGCGCGGGCCGAGAACCGGGAACTCAACAGGCGTCTCGTGGAGGTGAACGAGCAGCTTCTCGTTTCGGCCGTCCGCGAGCACGAGGAAGCCACCACCGCGAAGCACCGCGAGGAGGAGACCCAGACGCTCTTGAGGATGGAGGAGGAGCTCCGTCACTCGCAGCGGAGGGCTCCCGTGGAATCGGCGGGAGGCACGACCACGACCGCGCCCCGGGAGTTGCGGGCGGACGTGGACGCGGTCGCAGGCCCGGCACCAGGCACCGCAGACGAACCGCGGGCGGTCGATCGCGGCGACGAAGCCGAGGCGACCGACTCCGACTCGGAGGAGGAGGCGTCCCCTTCCATCCTCGTCGTCGACGACGAGGATCCGATTCGCGCCCTGCTCACGCGGATCCTCGAAGGATCCGGATTCCGTGTCCTGACTGCGCGGGGGAGCCGTGAGGCCCTCGAGATCTTTGAGGCCGGCGGGGTCCCGGTCGACCTCGTCGTGACGGACGTGATCATGCCCGACATGTCCGGCGCGGAGCTGGCCCGGCAGCTCCGCACCCGGAATCCGGAGCTGCGGACGCTCTTCATCTCCGGCCACCACGAGACGATCCTCGATCCCGATGAGTCGAGAGAGGGAACCGAATTCCTGGCCAAGCCCTTCACGACCGACGATCTTGTCCGGGCGGTTCAGGAGCTGCTTCGGTAGCGTCTGCTCAGGCCGGTCGGGTGACCCGCTCCACCACGGCTTCCCGCGACAGCTCGCGTCGCTCGAAGGTGAAGACCCGCAGGACCCGCGCGCTCCGGTAGAGCTCCTCGGCCAGCCGGGGAAGGTCGATGAGCCCTGGGAGTCCGCCCTCGCCCAGCCGCTCGACCCCGCCCCCCGTCCGCTCCACCAGCAGGTCGAGCTGGAACATGGCGCGCTTCACCGGAAAGTCGATCATGACCTCGCCCGGCTGGAGGTCGAGCTCGGCCGCCATCTCGTCCTCGATCTCGCGCTTGCGTGGGGAGTCGCCGGCGACCCACTCCGCGATGGCGCGGTCGCCCAGCTCCGCCGCCGTGATCTCGACGGCGCGCTTCGGGAGGCGCCGGCCGCGCAGCGCGGGGAGCCACCGGTTCGCGAGCCGGTGCGCCGTCACGCCGGTGCCCGCGGACGCCCGGCGCGTGATCTCGTACAGGAGCTGCTCGTCCGTGGGCCCCACGAGCTCGTCCGGGAGGATGAGCTTCGCGCGGACCGCCTCTTCCACGATCCGCTTGTAGAGCGCGGTCGCGGAGCGGACAGCGTGGTGCCAGTAAACGTTCCGAAACATCTGGTACTTCGCGAAAAGGAGCGACTCCAGCGCGCTCACCGCCTTCTCGTGGATGCCCACTTCGAAGCGCCCGCTTCCGGGCGCGCGCAGGAGGACCATGCCCTGGAGGAGCCGATCCACGTCCACCTCTCCGTAAGGGACCCCGCAGAAGCGGGCATCGCGCCGAAGGTATTCCATCTTGTCCAGATCCAGGCTTCCGCTCACGAGCCCGCGGAGCGGCGTGGACGACTCCCCCCGGATGAGGGCGAAGATGCGCTCCGGCGCGTCGGCTCCCAGGGGCGCGAGGGCGTCGCGGAGCTCCGGCGACTCGAAGAAGCGGGCGCTCATCGCCTCGTGGTCTCCCGGGAGCCTGTCCCCCTCCAGCTCCTCGAGCGCGTGCGAGAACGCGTAGTGGCCGATGTCGTGGAGGAGCGCGGCGTAGGGCACGAGCTCCTCCCCCTTCCACGCCTCCTCCGGCAACCGGACCCGGTCACGCAGGAGCCGGAGCGCCGTCACCGCGAGGTGGTAGACCCCGAGCGCGTGGTCGAACCGGGTGTGCGTCGCGCCCGGATAAACGAGGTGCGCCAGGCCGAGCTGGCGGATGTAGCGGAGGCGCTGGAACGCCGCCGTATCAATGATGCGCGTCGCGGTCTCGTCGAGGCGGATCGTGTTCCAGAGGGGATCGCGGATGATCCGGGGGGGGCGCGGGTTCGTCATCCGCTGAGAGTACGCCGGATGGCTGCGCGGAGCAATGCGCCGACGGGCCCCGCACTTTCGCATCGGCACGCGCCGCCTTACCTTGTGCGGCCACCGAAGAAAAAGCGAACACTCCCTCTCCTGCACCCTGCCGATCGCCGTGGCCTCTCGCCCCGCACCGCGCTCCAGCGGACCACCACAATCCGGAACCGGTCGCGCGTCCATGCGCCTTCCCATCGCCGGCGAAGCCCCTCGCCTCTCCCGCCGGACCCGGCTCGCCCGGCTGCGCGAATCCGTGCGCGAGCGGGCGGAGAATCGCCCCGGGGTCTACCGGATGCACGGGCCGGACGACGAGATCCTCTACGTGGGAAAATCCATCCGCGTGCGCACCCGCCTCCTGTCCTACTTCCGCGCGCGCCCGCCGGAGAAGGCGGCGGAGCTCATGGCCGGCACGGCGCGCATCGAATGGGAGGACATGGCAGACGAATTCTCCACCATCCTGTCCGAGATGAAGTTGATCCAGCGGGTCCGCCCCCGCTTCAACGTCGAGCACAAGCGGAAGCGCCGCTTCGCCTTCGCGAAGATTACCGCGGAGCCCGCACCCCGTATCGTCCTGGCGGGGCGCGTCCAGCCGGACGGCGCCAGCTACTTCGGCCCCTTCCCCTCCGCGGGCCGCATCCAGAGCGCGCTCCGGGAGCTCTCCCACGCGCTCGGCCTGCGCGACTGCGCGGCGACGACGCCTCTCCACTTCGGAGACCAGCTCGAGCTACTCCGCGGCGACCGCACGCCCCTCTGCCTGCGGGCAGAGCTGGGAAGCTGCCTCGCCCCCTGCGCGGGCGGCTGCTCGGAGTCGGAGTACCGGGAGCGCGTCGCCCGCGCCCGGGCGTTCCTCGAGGGCCGCGGGACGGAGCCGTTCCTGGCGCTGGAGACCGCGATGCGGGAGGCCGCCGCCCGGCACGAATACGAGTACGCCTCCGTCCTGCGGGACCGTGCGGCGCGGCTGCGCAATCTGCAGGAAGAGCTGGTGGCGTTCCGCGGCCGGGTGGAGAGCCTGTCGTTCGTCTATCGTCCGGTGGGATACGACGGGGCGCGCACGCTCTATCTGATCCGGAAGGGGCGCATCCGCACCACTCTCCCCGCCCCCCGCGGCCGGCGCCAGAAGCTGCGCGTCGCGCGCGCGATCGCGTCCGCATGGGAACGCTCTGCGGTGGAGACCGAGCTGCGCGAGCTCCGGCCGGACGACGCCGCCGAGATCTTCCTCGTCGCCCGCTGGTTCAGGAGGAACCCCGAGGAGTGGATGCGGACGGTTTCGGCAGAGGAATTCCTGGCTTCCTGATCCGGGATCGGCTGCCCTTCCCTGCTGCGCTGCCCCTCAGGCGGAGGAAGTCCGGCGCCCCATCTTCCGCACGGTCTCGAACTCCCGCTTCGTGACGGGCTGGATGGAGAGCCGCATCCGCTTCAACAGCACCATCTCGCCGAGCGCGGGCGCCTCCCTGATCTCCGCCAGCGGCACCACGCGGTCCAGCTTCTCCGCGAACTCCAGATCCACCATGAACCACCTCGGCTTCTCCGGATCGGACTTCGGGTCGAAGTAGCGGCTCCCCGCGTCGAAGGCGAAGTGATCCGGATACGCCTCTCTCGACACCCGCGCGATGCCCGCCACGCCGGGAGGACTGGCGTTGCTGTGATAGAAGAGCACCTCATCCCCCACCTTCATCCGGTCGCGCATCGTGTTGCGCGCCTCGTAGTTCCGGATGCCTTCCCAGCACGTCGTCCCGTCCCGCTCCAGGTCGTCGATGGAAAAGACGTCCGGCTCGCTCTTCATCAACCAGTACTGCTTTGCCATGACTTCGCGCTGCTCCTCTTCGTTGGGTGCCGCTTCCTCTCTTCGATGGATCCTGCTTCTTCCCTCCGGTGGCGGCCTCCTGGCCCTCCAGGCCCCCGGAATACGGGGGGGGACGGCCGGCTCCCCGCGTGAGACGTCACCAGACCAGGTGGAAGTCGGTCTGCCTGCGGAAGATCCAGTGCCGGTTTCCGGCCTCGTCCAGATACGCCTCTTCCTCCTGGCGGCAGCTCGCGGTCTTTCCTCCCCACTCGGGGATGGGGCGGCTGGCCTGGAGCTCGATCGAGTGCCAGGTGGACGGGCGAAGAACGACGTCCCCCCGCACCGGTACGCCTTCCTGTCCGTCCCACCGCCCGATGAGCGGTCCCGCGCCGTGCCCGTGGTCGCCGATGGGGTGCGTGTAGATCGTGCCGTCGATTTCCTCGGAGCGCATGCGCTCCAGGGCGGCGAAGAGGATCTCGTTGCCGGTGCGCCCCGGCTCCATCTCCGCCAGCAGGATGTCCTGGAGCCGGTTGCTCCCCGCCAGGCACTGTCTCAGCCCCTCGGGAACCTCGGTCTCCCCCGGCCTCAGGACGTATCCGTTGTGCTGCGTATCCGTCCTGAGCCCCATGGCGACCACGCCGAAGTCGGTCCAGAGGAGGTCGCCCGGCTGGATCACCACCGGACCCCCCTCGGGAATCGCGCCCTCGCGCTGCACGGACACCGACGGCTGGAACCATACCGTCATCCCCAGCTCCCGCACCCGCTCCCGCAGCCACCAGACCACGTCGTCCGTGGTCGTGACGCCCGGTTCGATCACCGCGTTCGAGAAGGCGCGGGAGATCGTGGCGTGGGCCGTCTCCATGACTCGCCGGTAGCGTGGCATCATCTCCGGAATGCGGTGGGCGATGTAGTTCAGCGCCAGCCTCGGCTCGCGCGTAACCCGTGCGCGGTAGTCCGGGCCCAGCGCTTCCTCCAGCGCCTCCCGCTCCCCGGCGTGCAGACCGTCCGAAAAGGCGTGATCCGAATCGATGTTCAGGACGATGCGGGCGGGATCCCGGTCCTCGACCAGCTCGCGCAGAAGCCGCCACTGCTCGTCTCCCCACAGCTCCGCCGTCTCGTCGCGCGCGGGGCGGGACGAGCGGAAGGCGGTGTAGATCCCGCCCTGGTCGCCGCCCCCCAGGGCGAGGCGCTCCACGCCCTCGGCGCCTCCGCGATCGTGGAAGACGTAGATGGAACGGCGGCGCGCGGCGAAGGAGGTGGGCGACACGATCGAGAAGAAGACCGGGTCTTCCGCATACTCGCGCATGGAGAGAATCCACATGTCCACGTCGTACTTCCGCATGAGGGCCGGCAGCACTTCCGTCACGCGTTTTTCCACCCACCGCTGCTGCTCTTCCGCCTGCGCGCGCATGCTCGGCAGGACGTGGACCCGCGCGGGCGCGCCATCGGGGACCGCCACCGGGGCCTGGGCCGCAGCCGTCTCCGCGCCGACCACGAACCCGGCCCCGAGCGCCGCAGCGAACAGCGCCGGGAGAACGTTCGTGAACCCCGTCGCGAAACGTTGCGGAGGCGGGAGCAGCACATGAACGGGTGGGCTGCTCTCGTTCCCTCTGGACTCCATCATGACGGGTACCCTCCACCAGGTGGATGAATGACGACGGGCGCCGGCACCCCGGGGGGGAGCGCCGGCTTCCGGGGCGACAGAGGTGCATGGGACACACGGTCTCGCGGAAGGCGCGACGCGCTTCGCCGTGCGCCTTCAGGCCCCCTGCCGAGGACCCGCGGCACGCACCGCCTCGGACACCTCCGACGCGTACTGCTCGAAGTTGTCCCTGAACATGCCGGCGAGCTTCGCGGCGGCCTTGTCGTACTCGGCCCCGTCCTTCCACGTGTCGCGCGGGCGCAGAACCTCCCCCGGGACGCCCGGAACCGCGGTGGGAACCGAGAGCCCGAAGACCGGATCGGCCTCCATCGCGACGTCTTCCAGCTCCCCGGCGAGCGCCGCCCGCAGCATGGCTCGCGTGTGCGCGAGCTTCATCCGGCTGCCTTCGCCGTAGGCTCCGCCCGTCCACCCCGTGTTCACAAGCCAGACGGAGGCACCCTTCTCCATGAGCTTCGCCCCCAGCATCCGCGCGTAGACCGACGGGTGCAACGGAAGAAAGGGGGCCCCGAAGCAGGCGCTGAACGCCGCCTTCGGCTCGGTCACCCCGCGCTCGGTTCCAGCCACCTTCGCGGTGTAACCGGACAGGAAGTGGTACATCGCCTGCTCCGGCGTGAGCCGCGAGATCGGAGGCAGCACCCCGAAGGCGTCCGCGGTCAGGAAGACGACATTCTCGGGGTGCCCGGCGGTACCCGGGATCACCGCGTTCGGAATGTAGTCGATGGGGTACGATGCGCGCGTGTTCTCCGTGATCTCGTCGTCGTGGAAATCGATGTGCCGCGTCTCTTCGTCCAGGACCACGTTCTCGAGGATCGTTCCGAACATCTGGGTCGCCTGGTAGATCTCCGGCTCACCATCGGGGGAGAGTCGGATCGCCTTCGCGTAGCACCCTCCCTCGAAGTTGAAGACGCCGTCGTCGTCCCACCCGTGCTCGTCGTCCCCGATGAGCCCGCGCTCGGGATCCGCGGACAGCGTGGTCTTTCCGGTCCCGGACAACCCGAAGAAGAGGGCGGTGTCACCCGCCTCGCCCACGTTCGCCGAGCAGTGCATCGAGAGAACACCCTGCTCCGGAAGGAGGAAATTCATCACGGAGAAAATGGACTTCTTGATTTCCCCGGCGTAACGCGTGCCCCCGATCAGGATCACGCGGTCCACGAAGTTGACGACGATGAAGGTGCCCGAGCGCGTACCATGGCGCGCAGGATCCGCCGTAAACTCGGGAGCGTGCAGAATGGTGAAGTCGGGGTCGGCCGTCGCGAGCTCTTCAGCGGAGAGGCGGAGAAACATGTTGTACGCGAAGAGCGTGTACCAGGCGTGCGTGCTGACGAGACGGACGTTGATGCCGTACGCGGGAGCGGCTCCGGCCCGGGCGTCCCGCACGAAGAGCTCGCTCTCGTTCAGGTGGGCGGTCAGGTCCTTCCGCAGCGCGCGGTAGGAGGCCTCGTCGATGGGCGCATTGACCTTTCCCCAGTCGATGCGGTCCTCCGTGGCCGACTCCCGGACCACGAGGCGGTCGTTCGGGGAGCGGCCGGTATGGGGCGCGGTCACCGCCGCCAGGGCACCCATGTGCGCGAGCCTTCCCTCGCCCCGCGCCAGCGTCTGCTCGTACACGAGCGCCGGCGAGAGATTCCAATGGACGTCCCGGGTCGGGGCGAGACCGTGGGCGTCGAGGCCGGTACGGGCGAGGGGCCCGGTGGATCCCGAGGTCCGCGATGGAGAGGTGCCGGCGGGCTGGATGGAGCGAATCTCTCTGGTCATGACTGGTCCTTTCGGGTGCACGTCGAAAAGGAGCCGGGTTCCGTATCTTTCCCCGGCTCCGGTTGGATTTTCCGGTGTATTAGCATCTGGACAACAGCACGTTATCCTACCGGGTTGAGAAAGGGGGGTCAAACCCCCCGCCGCCCCGGGTGAGCCCGCGCGAGCGTGAACCCGAAGCGCCGACCGCCGATTCCGGGGCGGCCCTTCCTTTACCGAGATCATGTCGTCGAACTGCATATCCGGACGCACCCGGGAGCGGACGCTCCCCAGGCGTGGCGCGAGCCAGGCCTTTTCCCCGTGGCACCGGGTCATCTTCGGCACGTTTTTCCTCGGCATCCTGCTTCCCGTGCCCGGCCGGGGGCAGCAGGAAGCCGCGGGCGCACGGCAGGAAGCTGTGGGCCAGTGCCGCGACGGCATGATCTCGAGCCTTTCCATCCAGAACCACTCCATCTTCCAGAATCCGGTGGAAGAGAGACGATTCGCGTGGGCGTACAACCTCGTGAACACGCTGCATATCACGACCCGCGAGGAGTTCATCCGGAAGGAGCTGCTTTTCGAGGAGGGAGAGTGCCTTCAGCCGCACCTGCTCGCCGAGACGGAACGGCTCCTGCGTGAGTTCCGCTTCATCTCCGCCGCAACCATCGCGTCGGAGCCGCGCGCGGACGGGAACCACGACGTCGTGGTGGAAACGCGGGACGAGTGGACGACGCACGTGAACGTCAGGGTGACGATGGAGGACGGGTTCCACATCGAAGGCATCGATCTCAGGGAGGAAAACTTCCTCGGGCGGGGGGCGCTGATCAGCCTTTTTCACAGGGAGCGGGACGAGCGCCAGGACTTCGGAATGGCGGTCGAGACGCCGCGCCTGTTCGGGACGCGGTGGAACGCGGGATTGACCCTCGGTCGGACCCGCGTCGGCTGGCTGATGGACCAGAAATTCATCTTTCCCTTCGTGGGCGAGATCGGGCGGCTCGCGGGGCGCCAGCGCTTCACCCGGCGCGAGGAACTCTTCACCTACGTGACGGGAGCGGGAGAGGAGTATACTCACGTGCTCGTTCCCGTCTTCGAGGAAGGGTTCGAGGCAGCAGGCGCAATCCGCGTGGGAGAGCCGGGCAACCTGTACATGGTGGGGTTCGGAGTCTCCAGGGACGCGCTGAACTTCCTCGATTTTCCGCTCGGGGCGGAGCAGGTGCGCGACAGCGATTTCGGCGACCTCACCCCCGCCGGCGACGAGATGGTGGACCCCATCCGGAGCCAGATCACCCCTCGCGCCACAACCCGGCTGAATCTGCTTCTCGGCCAGCGCAGGATCCGGTACGAGCCGCGGAGAGGGCTCGACGCTGCGGGTGTGCAGGACATCCGGCTCGGGACGGACGTCTCCCTCACGCTCGGGCGCAGTCTCGACGTTTTCGGAACCGCCCCGGCCCCCAACGATTTCTTCAGCCGACTGGACGTTTTCGCGGGCGTCGCGCCGGGGAACCTGGTCATCCAGGGCAAGCTGAACATGGAAGGACGCAGGGTATTCGAGACCCCCGGACGCACGTGGCGCGACGTCTTCACCGAGCTGGATGCCTACGTCTACTGGCAGCCGGACGCCCTTGGCAGTCACACCTTCTTCGGGCGCATCTCCAGTTCGGCCGGGTGGGGGGTCGAGGCGCCCTTCCAGCTGACGCTCGGCGGACGGGACGGACTGACCGGCTACCGGGCGGAGGCCTTTCCCGTGGGACGGCGCACCATCGTCTCGCTCGAGGACCGGATCGCGTTCCGCTGGCCGGCTCCGAACTTCATGGACGTGGGGATGTCCGTCTTCGCGGCGGTCGGAGCGGGCGCGGCGGGCGACGTTCCGTTCGGCCGGGATTCGGGTGTCAAGGCATCGGCGGGTGCCGGTCTCCGCGTCGGTTTTCCGGCCGGTACGGGAACCGTGGTGCGGCTCGACCTGGCCTTTCCGGTGGAGCAGGGGGCGGGCCTGGGCGACGCCATCTTCCGCTTCTCCATCGGCGAGATCGCCGGGATCGCCCGCGGGTACGGCGACCCCCAGATGGCCCGGAGCCTGCACGCCGGGGTGACGAGCGACTTCACGGGGCTTGCGCATTGATGTGCGCCGGCGCGGTTTCGCGGCGCGGCCGGGATTCTGGGCGCAGCGATCCCATGCCCGACAGGGCCGGGCGCGGCGACGGCGGGCGCGACCCACGATGAATGCCCGCCGCCTGGAGCCGGAGCGACTCGACGACGTCGGCCACGACGCGGAAGAGCTCCGGGAATCGCTGAACCAGGTAGCCCAGGTGAACCGGAGACTGGGCGGCCTGCGCGCGCTCCACCACGCGCTGCGGCCCTTCGTCGCATCCGCCGGGCGCGCGCCCCTCCGGCTGCTGGATGTGGGGACGGGAAACGCGGCGCTCCCCCTGCATCTCCTCGAGTGGAGCGCGGCTCGGGGCGCGCACTGGAACGTGATCGGCGTGGACCGGCACCCCGAAATCACCCCCATCGCGGCGCGGCGCGCGGCTCCGGCGGGGCGGGCGTTGCGGATCGTGCGGGCGGACGCCCTGGAGCTCCCCTTCCGAAACGGCAGCTTCGACGTCGCCCTCTGCACGCTGACACTTCACCACTTCGAGGACGAATCCGCCATTCGGCTCGTGCGGGAGATGGCGCGGGTCGCCCGCCGCGCCGTCCTGGTGAACGACCTCGAGCGGAACAGGGCGGCGGAGCTCGGCGCCCGCCTCCTCGCGGCCACCCTGTGGCGCGGGAACCGGCTCACGCGCCACGACGGGCCCGTTTCGGTACGTGCCGCATTCACGCCCGGGGAGCTCCGGGAGATCGGGGACCGGGCGGGACTCCAGGACGTCTCGGTGCGCCGTCACGTTCCGTTCCGTCTGCTCCTGCGGGGGCGACCATCGGGGGTCGAGCCATGAGCGGCCGCGCGCCGGCTCGAGGTGATCGTCCCGCCGATGCCACCACGCCCGACGCGGCCGACGTGCTCATCGCCGGAGCGGGACCCGCCGGGAGCGTGCTCGCCTTCCTGCTCGCCGGCCTCGGATGGCGGGTGGAGCTTCTGGACCGCGCCCGCTTTCCCCGCGCCAAGCCCTGCGGCGAATGCCTGAGTCCCGGGGCCGTGACCGCGCTGGAGCGGCTCGGGCTTCTGGCCCCGGTTCTGCAGCTGTCTCCGGCGCCCCTTTCAGGGTGGCGAATCCGGACCGGGGAGGGCGCCGCGGCGGTCGGGCGCTACGGCCCCGCGCACCGCGACGGGCTCGGCGTGTCGCGCAAGGCCCTGGACCACGCGCTCGTACGCCAGGCGGTGGCGCGCGGGGTTCGGCTGGAAGAGGGGACGCGAGTCCTGCGCGTGGAGGCCGGCGAGGAGGGCGCGGCTCCGCTGCTCGAGACGATCGACGAAGGCGGCCGCCGCCGGCTCCGGACGGCACGGGTGGTCGTGGGCGCAGACGGACTGCGCTCGGTGGTCGCCCGCCGCCTCGAGATGGTGCATCCCGACCCGGAGCTGCGGAAGATTTCGCTGACCTGCCGCCTGTGGGGCGAGGGACCGCCGAGAGACACCGGACTCCTGTACATCGGCGACAGCGGCACGGTGGGGCTGGCGCCGGTCGAGGATCCGGACGGAGTGGAGCGCTTCCGCGAAGAGCACTCCGGTGGCGTGCACTCGACTGCGGGGCGATTCTGGAACGGAACGGTCGTCGTGAACGCCGTGCGGGGGCCCGAGCTGAAGGGGAACGCAGAAGGCTTTTTCAGGAGCGCCTTCGCGGAGGCCGGCATCGGGTGGCGCTCCGGATTCGACGTGGTCGACGGACCCTGGCCTTGTGGCCCGTTCGACTGGCCCGCACGTTGCGTCTCCGGAAGCGGGCTCCTGCTCGTGGGCGACGCGGCGGGGTACTACGACCCGCTCACCGGGCAGGGGATCTATCGCGCGCTGAGGACCGCAGAGCTCGCGGCGCCCGCCATCGACAGGGCGCTTCGGAACGCGCAGGAGTCCGAACGGGCGCTGAAGGCTTACGGCATCCGTCTCGACCGTGCATTCCGACCCGGGCGGCGGCTTCAGCGCCTCATCGAGGGTGTGCTGTCCAGGCATCAGCTGAGGGAGGTCTTCGTGAAGAAAATCGGCTCGACCCCGGGAGGCCTCGACGCCCTCATCCGCGTCACAGGCGACGTTGCCCCCGCACGTTCCCTCCTGAGTCCGTCGCTCCTGCTCGCGTTCGCGGGTGCGCCGATCCTCCCGGACGGTGGCGGCCCCGCGTGAGGACCCTGGACGAACATGTCTCGACCGCGTCCGCCGATGCCTGCTTCCGCGCCGCCGCGGACGTGGAGCGGTGGCCCGAGATCCTCCCGCACTACCGGTGGGTCCGCTTCCGGAAGAAAGCCGGCTTCGCGGACGGCATCGTGGAGATGGCCGCATGGCGTTCCTTCGGCCCGGTCCGCTACCCCACCTGGTGGGTCTCGGAGATGGAGCACGATCCCGAACGGCGCGTCGTCGTCTATCGTCACATCGATGGGATCACGAAGGGCATGGACGTCCGCTGGGAAGTTCGCCCGCTCCCGGATGGGCGGACCCACCTC
>JBBDIW010000053.1:0-6289 GCA_040880165.1 Gemmatimonadota bacterium
CGTACGGGGTGCACGGCAACGAGAGCTCTTCCAGCGAAGCGGCCATCTGGACGGCGTGGGATCTGGCGAGCGGAGCGTCCGAGGTGGCCGGCGTCCTGGATTCGGCGGTGGTCGTCATCGACCCTGCCGCGAACCCGGACGGCCGGGATCGGTACGTGAACCACTTCAACGCGGCCAGCGGGCGATCCCTGAACACGAACGTGGAGGCGCGGGAGCGCCGCGAGCCGTGGCCCGGGGGCCGGTTCAACCACTATCTCTTCGACCTGAACCGGGACTGGGCGTGGCTGAGCCAGCCGGAGACGCGCGCGCGCCACGCGACATGGTCACGGTGGAATCCCCAGATGCACGTGGACTTCCACGAGATGGGGTACCGGTCCAGCTACTTCTTCTTTCCGGCCGCGAAGCCCGTGAACACGTTGTTCCCCCGTCACACCCTCGAGTGGGGGGAGCGCTTCGGCGAGGCGAACGCGCGCGCCTTCGACGAGCGGGGCTGGCTCTACTTCACCGCGGAGAACTACGACCTCTTCTATCCCGGATACGGTGATTCCTGGCCGTCGCTGACGGGCGCGATCGGCATGACGTACGAGCAGGGCGGGGGAGGCTTCGCCGGCCTGGGCGTGGAGCGTCCGGACGGCACCACCCTCACGCTGGCGGATCGCGCCATGGGGCACCGCACGACGGGCCAGGCCACGCTCCGGACGGCGGCTTCGGGGAAGACGGCCCTCATGTCGGGCTTCGCCGACTTCCACCGGAACGTCGACGACGGACTCTCCGACATCCTGCTCGTCGCGGGCGCCGCGTCCGCCCGCACCGACGCCCTGGTTCGCTTTCTTCTGGACCAGGGGATCCGGGTCGAGCGTACCGGGACGAGCTTCAGCACCGGCGCGACCCCGCACCCGGGCTTCGAGAGCCGCTCGAGCTTCCCGGCGGGGACGTACCGCGTCCCGGCGCGACAGCCCAGGGGCCGCCTGGCCTATGCGCTGTTGCGCGCCGAGCACGAGCTGATCGGCGACGGCACGTACGACATCACCGCGTGGTCGCTTCCATACGCGTACGGCGTCGAGGCCCACTCCGCGGGTGCGGGCGCCGGCGGCGGGTGGGAAGCGGTGGAACGACCGGCCGGGGCGGCCCTCGCGCGCGCCACCGGATCTCCCGGCGCCGGCGGTTCCGCGCCGGCCGCTCCCGCCGACACGGGCAGCTATGGCTATCTGCTTCCCCCCGACTTCGCCGCCGCGCCGGGTCTCGTCCGCTTTCTCGCCGACGGCGGCGTGGCATACGTGCTTTCCGACACCTTCAGGCTCGGGGGCCGCGACTACCGCAGGGGGACGATCTTTCTCCCGCAGAGTCGAAACGAAGGGCTCGACCGCCGCGTCGCGGAGGCGGATCTCGCTGAGCACCTCGTCCCGATCCGGACCGGCGCGACGGAGAACGGTCCGAATCTCGGGACCGGCGGTGCGTCGCCGCTGAAGCTCCCGCGGGTGGGGCTCCTCGGGGGCGAAGGCACCTCCGCGACGTCGTTCGGCGCGCACTGGTTCTTTCTCGAGGATCGGCTCGAGCTCCCATTCGACGCCATCGAGGCGGGAAGCGTGGGATCGCTCGCGCTGGACGCGTACGACGTGCTGCTCGTTCCCTCCACCGGAGGAAGCTTCCGCGGCGTCGTCGGGGAGCGGGGAATGGAGTCGATCGAAGCGTGGGTGCGCGCCGGGGGTACCCTCATCGCGGTTGCCGGCGGCGCCCGGGCCGTGGGGGAGTCGCTCGCGGGCGTGGCCATGCGCACGGAACTGGACGAGGACGAGCCGGACCGGGACGCACGCCTGGAGCGTGCGCTTCGTGACCGCGAGGAGCGCGCGGCGGAGCGGTGGAGTGAGCAGACGCCGGGCGCGATCCTGCGCATGGCGCTCGACCCCCGCCACCCCATCGGCTTCGGGGCGGGCACGGACGTCGGCGAGGGCGAGTCGTTCGTGCTCTCGCTCGGTGCTTCGTTCGAGCCTGACGAGAGCTGGGAATCGGTCGGGTACTTCCCCGCCGGGCTGACGACGATCGCGGGCATCATGTCCGACAGGAACCTGGAGCGGATGAGCCGAAGCGCGTGGCTCGCGCATGCGAACGTCGGGCAGGGCAACGTCGTGCTCTTCGCGGACGATCCGGTCTTCCGGATGTTCTGGTACAGCGGCTTCCAGCTCTACGCGAACGCGATCCTCTACGCGCCGGCCTACTGACGCCCCGGCGCACGAACGCCACGCAGGCGGAAGGTGTGCCTTTTGCTGTTCCCACCCACCTGTTGACCGGGCCCCGAGCTGCGCCTGCCGCTCGAAGGGGGAGGGAGGACCTCCCCCCATCGGGGGATTTGCGCCCGGGGGGTTCCCGCTATCTTTCGGGCATGAACCGTGGGTCGAGGACGTGCTTCAACGCCATGGAGACGCTGCCGCGGCCGTGATCAGGAGGATCGATGCACCGCAGCGACATGCAAAGCAGCGACAGGGGCAGCAGGGGCAGCAGGGGGCGCGGCGCATCGCCATTGCCCCGGAAGGAGCGGGGTCCGCGGGGGCGGCGGGCGAGCCGGCTCGCGCTGCTTCCGCTCGCGCTGATGTTCGCGTGCGCGATCAATCCGGCCACCGGCGAACGGCAGCTCGCGCTCATCTCGGAGGCGCAGGAGATCGAGATGGGGCGGGAGTACGACCCGCAGATCGTCGCGTCGATGGGGCTCTACCCGGACGAGGCGCTCCAGGACTACGTCCAGGAGCTCGGCTCGCGCCTCGCGGCAAGTTCGGAGCGTCCCAACCTCCCGTGGACCTTCCGCGTGCTCGACGACCCCATCGTCAACGCGTTCGCCGTGCCCGGCGGCTTCATCTACCTGACGCGCGGAATCATGGGTCATCTCACGTCCGAGGCCGAGCTCGTGGGCATCCTGGGCCACGAGATCGGGCACGTCACGGCGCGCCATTCGGTGAGCCAGATGAGCAGGCAACAGCTGGCGCAGATCGGTCTGGGCGTGGGTACGATGGTCGTGCCCGAGCTCGAGGCCGTGGGCGGACTCCTGGGCGCTGGACTCCAGGTCCTCATGCTCCGGTACAGCCGCGACGCCGAGCGCGAGGCGGACGACCTCGGCTTCCGCTACATGAACAACCTCGATTACGACCCGAGGGAGCTGGTGGACGTCTTCCGGATGCTCGAGCAGGTCGGCGGCGGCCGGGAAGGCTCCGCCGTCCCGGGGTGGCTCCAGACGCACCCCGACCCGCGTGAGCGCCAGATCCGCATCACCGCCCTGGTGGAGGAATCCGGGAAGGACTTCGGGAACGCGCGCGTGGCCCGCAACGAGTACATGCAGCGGATCGACGGCATCGTGTTCGGCGAGAATCCCCGCAACGGCTTCTTCGAAAACGACGTCTTCTATCATCCCGACATGCGCTTCCGCATGGACTTTCCGGCCGAGTGGCAGCGGGTGAACCAGCGGCAGGCGGTGCAGGCGATGAGCCCGCAGCAGGACGCGGCCCTCGTGCTCACGATCGCGCAGGAGGGGAGTCCGCAGCAGGCCCGGAACGCCTTCGTCGGCCAGGAAGGCGTGACGGCGACCCGGACGTCGCAGGAGTCCGTGAACGGGCTTCCGGCGGCCTCCGCCGACTTCACCGCGGCGACGCAGGACGGAAGGCTGCAGGGCGTCGCCCTCTTCCTGGCGCACGAAGGAACGGTGTTCACCCTGCTCGGCTACGCCCCGGAAGGGGCTTGGTCCGCGCGGGAGCAGGCGGTCCGCTCGGCGCTCGGTTCCTTCCGGCCGCTCACCGACCAGCGCATCCTGGCGGTACAGCCCCGCAGGATCGAGGGGGTGAACCCCTCTCAGAGCCTGTCGTTCCAGCAGTTCGTCTCGCAGTACCCCTCGACCATCCCGTCCGAGCTGGTCGCGCTCATCAACCAGGTTTCGCCGGGCGAGCAGATCCCGGCGGGCACGATGATGAAGCGCGTCACGGGCGGCGAGAACCCCTGACGACGGAGAGCAGATGTTCAGTTTCGACCGCCTGACGGTGAAGGCCGGCGAGGCCATCCAGGCCGCCGCCGGGGACGCCGCAAACCGCGGGAATCCTGCGATCGAGGGGCTCCACCTGCTCCAGGCGCTGCTTCGGCAGGAGGAAGGGATCGTCATTCCCCTGCTGGGGAAGATCGGAATCCAGCTCCCGGCGCTGCAGGCGCGGGTGGTGGAGGAGCTCGATCGGCTCCCGAAGGTCACGGGTGGCGACGAACCGCGCATCTCCAGGGACTTGCGCCGGGTGCTGGACGACGCGGACAAACGCGCCCGCGAGCTGAAGGACGAATACGTCTCGACCGAGCACCTCCTCCTCGCGCTGACCGGCGACCGCGGCGACGCCGGCCGCCTGCTGAAGGGTGCCGGGGCGACGCCCGATACGGTGATGGAGGCGCTCGCGGCGGTGCGCGGCTCGCACCGCGTCACGGACCAGACCCCCGAGGAGAAATACCAGGCGCTGGAGCGCTTCAGCCGCGACCTGACGGACCTCGCTCGGCAGGGGAAGCTCGACCCCGTGATCGGCCGCGACGACGAGGTGCGCCGCATCATCCAGGTGCTCTCGCGCCGGACCAAGAACAACCCGGTCCTGATCGGCGAGGCCGGGGTGGGAAAGACCGCGATCGCCGAGGGGCTGGCTCAGCGCATCGTTTCCGGCGACGTGCCGTCGTCCCTGGCGGACAAGAAGATCCTGGCGCTGGATATCTCGTCCATGCTGGCCGGGGCGAAGTTCCGGGGCGATTTCGAGGAGCGGATGAAGGCGGTGCTCAAGGAGATCACGGAGTCCCAAGGGCGCTTCGTGATCTTCATCGACGAACTGCACACCATCGTGGGGGCGGGCGGCGCCGAGGGCGCGGTGGACGCCGGCAACATGCTGAAGCCCGCGCTGGCCCGGGGGGAGCTGCGCGTCGTCGGCGCCACCACGCTCGACGAGTACCGCAAGCACATCGAGAAGGACCCGGCCCTCGAGCGCCGCTTCCAGCCCGTCTACGTGGAGCCGCCCTCCGTCGAGGCGACGATCGCGATTCTGCGCGGGCTCAAGGAGCGCTACGAGGTCCACCACGGGGTCCGCATCACGGACGACGCCCTGATTGCCGCCGCCCGCCTTTCCGACCGCTACATCGGGGGACGCTTCCTTCCGGACAAGGCGATCGACCTGATCGACGAGTCCGCGAGCCGTCTGCGCATCGAGATCGACTCCCTTCCCCAGGAGATCGACGAAGTGGAGCGGCGCATCACCCAGCTGGAGATCGAGAAGCAGGCGCTCTCCAGCGACGAGACGCGGGGCGCGCGCGAGCGGCTGGAGGGCATCCAGGAAGAGCTCGCCGAGCTGCGGGAGCGGAGCTCCACCATGAAGGCCGGGTGGCAGGCCGAAAAGGACGCGATTACGCGGATCCACCACCTGAAGGAGCGCATCGACGAGCTCAGGGTGGAGGCCGAGAGGGCTACGCGCACCGGAGACCTGACCCGGGCGGCGGAGATCCAGTACGGCGAGGTCCCGCGCATTCACGAGGAGCTCGGTAAGGCCGAGGCGCGGCTCGAGGAGCTCCAGAGGGAGGGGAAGTTCCTGAAGGAGGAAGTGGACGACGAGGACATCGCGCGCGTGGTCGGGGAGTGGACGGGGATTCCGGTTTCGCGACTCGTGGAGTCCGAGCGCCAGCGCCTCACGCACCTGGAGGACCTCCTGGGCGCCCGCGTGATCGGCCAGGACGAGCCGGTGAAGGCGGTCGCGAACGCCGTCCGGCGTGCGCGCGCGGGGCTGCAGGATCCCAACCGACCCATCGGTTCCTTCATCTTCCTGGGTCCCACGGGGGTGGGGAAGACGGAGACGGCCCGGGCCCTCGCGGAATTCCTCTTCGACGACGAGCGCGCGATGGTCCGCATCGACATGTCGGAGTACATGGAGAAGCACGCCGTCTCGCGACTGATCGGCTCGCCCCCGGGGTACGTGGGGTACGAGGAGGGAGGGCAGCTGACGGAGGCGGTGCGGCGACGGCCGCACGCCGTGGTCCTCTTCGACGAGATCGAAAAGGCCCACGCGGAGGTGTTCAACATCCTCCTCCAGATCCTGGACGACGGGCGCCTGACGGACGCGCAGGGGCGCACCGTCGACTTCCGCAACGCGGTGATCATCATGACCTCGAACATCGGGAGCCAGCTGATCCTCGAGCGTTCGGGCGTCGCGCCCTGGGAGGAGTCGGAGGCCGTGGTGCGCCAGGAGCTGCACCGGCACTTCCGGCCCGAGTTCCTGAACCGCATCGACGACATCATCCT
>JBBDIW010000053.1:6389-14722 GCA_040880165.1 Gemmatimonadota bacterium
AGCTGCACCGGCACTTCCGGCCCGAGTTCCTGAACCGCATCGACGACATCATCCTCTTCCGTCCCCTCACGGAGGAGGATCTCGTGCAGATCGTCGATCTGCAGCTGGAGCGCGTGCGGCAGCTCGCGGAAGCGGCCGGCGTGGAGCTGGAGGTGACCGACGATGCGAAGAAGGTGCTCGCGCAGGAGGGGTTCGAGCCGGCCTTCGGCGCGCGTCCGCTCCGCCGGGTGATTCAGCGGATGATCCAGGACCCGCTGGCCCTTCTGCTCCTGGAGCAGGGCGGCGACGCCGCCGCGCAGGCCCGGGTCGACGTCGGAGCGGACGGTCGCCAATTCGAGATCGAACTTCTGGCCGCGGAAGAGGAGGCGGTTCTTGACGGCGCCTGAGGGGCTCCCTAAGCTCCCGCACGCGCTTCGTCATCGGCCGCTCCCCCTCTCCCGATACGACGAATTCCGCTTCCTACCGGAGATGACGTTGAAAGCTTTCCTCCCGCTCGCGCTCGTGAGCCTGCTCCTGGCATCCGCCGGCTGCTCCACGCACCAGGCCTCCTCCGGCATGTCCGGTGTGGCGCCGGCGTTGTCCGTCGAGCGCTTTCTCCAGGCCGCGAACAGCGGCGACCTCCAGGCCATGAGCCGGATCTTCGGCACGGCCGACGGCCCCATCGTGGACCAGACCGGAAGCGCCTTCGGCTGCACGTTCAAGAGAATGGGGTCGTGGATCGGGCTCGGGGAGCGCTGCCTCAGCCGGCAGCAGATGGAGCTTCGGCTGAACGCGATCGCGATGATTCTGCGCCACGACGATTACAGCATCGCGCGGGAGGGGGAGGTCCCCGGCCGGCGTCACCCCACGTCGAGAGTCGGGGTGGACATCCGGAAGGGGCAGCAGAACATCCCGGACGTGCCCTTTCTCGTGGTCCGCGCGCCGGACGGTCGCTGGCTGGTGGAGGAGATCGGGCTGGAGCGGCTCACGGCCCGCTGACTTCCACGAGCTCCACGAGCACGCCTCCCGTGGCCTCAGGATGGAGAAACGCCACCGCGTGGCCACCCGCTCCGGCGCGCGGATGTTCGTCCACGAGGCGTACGCCCGCCTCCCGGAGCCGGGAAAGCGCCGCGCGGATGTCGTCGACCCGATACGCCACGTGGTGCAGGCCCGGCCCCCGCCGTTCCAGAAAACGCGCGACGGCCCCCGTCGCGTCCAGCGGTTCCAGGATCTCGATCGTGCCGACGAAGGCGGCGCGCACGCCCTGGGCAGGCACGTCCTCGATGCGGGAACAACTCGCTCCCGTTATGAGTTCGTACAATGGAGCCGTCTCGCGGATGGAGTGGGCGGCTACGGCGACATGATGGAGGGGCAGCGCTGCGAGGTCGTTCATACGGCGTGTGGCTCCGGCGTCATGGGCGCGGCAGGCTCTCCCCCTGGGAGAGGTGGGAGAGGGGGCAGCCGGCCCCCGACAATGAAATTCTGCTCTGCGGAATGGTACCGCGGAGAGTGTCTTTGCAAAAGGAGAAGGACCATGGCGGCAAGCGCGAACGTGGTGACGGTGACCGACGACAGCTTCACGACCGATGTCGTGGACGCGAAGGGTCTGACAATTGTGGATTTCTGGGCGGAGTGGTGCGGGCCCTGCCGGATCGTGGCACCCATCATGGAGCAGCTCGCGGAAGAGTACGGCGGGAAGGGGCTCCGCGTGGGGAAAGTCGACGTGGATTCCAATCCGCAGATCGCAAGCCAATATGGAATCCGTTCCATTCCGAGCATTCTCTTCTTCAAGGACGGAAAGCACGTCGATACGGTCGTCGGCGCCGTACCGAAGCCGCAGCTGGAGCGCAAGATCGCGGTGCATATCTAGGAGCGAGTCCAGAGGTCCATCCCGGATCGGGACGTGCGCGCCGGAGTCCGAAGATCGGGCTCCGGCGCCGCGTGCCTTCGCCGCAGGGGCCGCCGGCCCCGCACCCCAGGACCCATGGCAACCCTCTATCTCGTCAGTACCCCGATCGGCAATCTTTCCGACATCACGATGCGCGCCACCGAAACGCTGGCCGCCGTCTCGCGCGTTCTCGCCGAAGACACCCGCCGCACGCGCATCCTGCTCGATCACCTCGCGTTGGCGACCCCACTCACTTCGCTCCACGCCCACAACGAAACCGCCCGAACGGAACGGGTCGTGCAATGGCTGAACGAGGGCGCGGACCTCGCGCTCGTGACGGACGCCGGCACGCCGCTGATCTCGGACCCCGGTGCACGGCTGGTCCGGTCTGTGCTCGATGCCGGACACGACGTCGTGCCCATCCCCGGGCCGTCGGCTCCCATCGCGGCGCTGGTGGCGTCCGGGTTGCCGGCGGAGCGCTTCACTTTCCTGGGCTTTCTCCCCCGGAAGGGGAGGGAACGGACGGCGCTCCTGGAACGAATCTCGACCGCGGAGGAGACGATCGTACTCTTCGAATCGCCTGAGCGCCTGGGCGCGCTCCTCGAAGCCCTGGAGGCGACGTGCGGGCCTGCCCGCGAAGTCGCGGTCGCGCGCGAGATCACGAAGCTGCACGAGCACTTCCTGCGCGGAACCTTGGAGGAGGCGAGGGCCTATTATCAGGACGTTCCACCGCGCGGCGAGGTCACCGTGGTGATCGCCCCGGGGAAGCCAGCGGAGGGCGATCCGGCGGGCGTCGCCGTGGACGAAGGCGCGGCGCGCGCGCTCGGACAGGCGCTCCTGGACGAGGGCGCCCGGCCGAGCCAGGCGGCGCGCGAGGTCGCGCGGCGACTGGACATTCCCCGGAACCTGGCGTATCGGATCATTCAATCGATCTCTGGCTGAGGCTGGTTCCCGGATGACCCTGGCACTTCTCGCACTTCTGGCCCTCGGCGTCGCGCCGGCGTTCGCCGCGCCGGTGGGCAGCGCACCAGAGGGCGTCGTGCATGCGATGCCGGGGGGACTCCAGGCGGGAGCCGGCGCTCCGGCGGCCCCGGTCGCGGACACCACGATCACGATCGGCCGGCTCCAGTACGGCGGCGGCGGCGACTGGTACGCCAACCCGTCCGCGCTGCCCAATCTTCTCGCCTCCATTCGCGAACGCACGGGGCTGCCCGTCGCGCAGAGGGAGGTCACCGTGACGCCGCTCGATCCGCGACTCCGTGACTACCCCTTCCTGTACATGACGGGGCACGGCAACGTCAGCTTCACCGCGCGGGAGCGGGAGGCGCTGCGGGACTACCTCCTGTCGGGGGGATTCCTCCACGCGGACGACAACTACGGAATGGACGAGCACTTCCGCAGGGAGATGGCCGCCCTGTTCCCGGATCGCGAGATGGTGGAGCTTCCCGCGGATCACCCGGTCTTTCACACCCACTACTCCTTTCCGAAGGGGCTTCCGAAGATCCACGAGCACGACGGGCTCCCCCCGGAGGCGTGGGGGATCTTCCACGACGGGCGCCTCGTCGTCTTCTACACGTACGAGACCGACCTGGGGAACGGGTGGGAAGACGAGGCTGTGCACGGGAATCCGCCCGAAGTGCGCGAGGAGGCGCTCCGCATGGGGGTGAACCTCTACCTCTTCGCGATCAGCCAGCTGTCGCCGCGATGAGCGGCCGGAGCGGAGGGATCGCGGCAAAGCTTGCCGAGGTGCGGCGGTACATCGGGCGCAGGGCGCTCCTCGCGACGGTGCTCTGGATGGGCGCCGCCGCCGGTTCGCTCCTGATTCTGGCGTGGCTTCTCGCGGGGCCGGACGGATGGAGCCAGGGAAGTCGCATTCCCCTCCTCCTTGACGTGGGCGTCGTCGCAATTGTCGCCGCCGCCGTCGGATTCCTCTTCCGCACGCGCCGTCGGTGGCTGCGGGAGGGGACGGTCGGCGCCAGCATGGAGAGCGCGGCCGGCCTCGCGGCGGGAAGCGTCGTGGGCACGCTGGAGCTTGCTCGTGCCGTGCCGGCCGGAGCCTCCGTCTCGCTGGCACGCGCCGGCGAACGTGCCGTCGTCCGGCGCCTGGAGGAACGGGGTGGCTCCCCCCGCGCGCTTTCCGGCGCGATGGGTGCGCGATCCGACCACTGGATCCGGATGGGTGGACGCACCCTCGCCGTGGTGGTTCCGCTCGTGGCGCTCGCCGGGTGGCTCGCGCCGCAGCGCGCCTGGGTCGCCTGGAGCGGACTCGCCGTCCCGTTCCACCTCCTGGCGGCGCCGACCTTTCCGGCGCTCGTCCTCCAGCCGGGCGACGTCGCAGTGGAGCGGGGTGCGCCGCTGGACGTGGCCGTGGAGGCGGCGGGCCGCGCGGAAGTCACGCTGCACTGGCAGATCGCGGGCGACGTCCCCCGCTCGCATCCTTCCGCCGTGGAAGGGGGCCGGGCGGACTTTTCGTTCGGATCCGTAGGTGCCCCACTCCAGTACTGGGCCACGGCTCCGGACGGCGCGCGGACCGCGCGCTACATCGTCACGCCGGTCGACCCGCTCTTTCTCTCGGACCTGACGGTGGAGCTCGCGTTTCCTCCGCACACGAACCGCTTCCCGGAGGAGTACCGGGGGGAGCCTCCCCCGCTCGCCGTTCCCGCAGGCACCCGGGTGCGGATCGAGGGACGCGCGAGTCGAGCGCTCCAGGTGGCGGAGCTGGTCCCCGAGGGGGACGCGGAAGTGGAGCCGACCGGAGGCGTGGCGCTCGTGGTGGACGAGGCGCGCTTCAGCGGAGACTGGGTTCCCGCGAGGAGCGGCATCTACCGGTGGGGCTTCCGCGACCTCGACGGTGTGGAGCCGGAGGGGGGACCGGGTCCGCTCGATCTCACCGTGGTGGCCGACGGACTTCCGCAGATCCGCTTCGAATTCCCGGGTCGGGATACCGTGCTGCCCCTCTCGCTTCGCCAGCCCCTCGTCATCGAGGCGGGGGACGACTACGGAGTCACGGAGATCGAGCTCGTGGCGTACCGCGTCACGTCGTCCGGGGAGGAGCAGGAACCGGTGGTGGACCGCATCGACGTCGGGGGCGCACGCGGGGTCGTGGTCCGCCCGACGCTGAACCTGGCGGGATGGACGCTTCGTCCGGGAGACGAGGTGCACTACCTGGCCCGGGCGGCGGACAATGCCCCGCGCGCGCAGCGTTCCGAGACGGAGATCTTCGTCCTCCGGATGCCGGAGTCGCGCGAGCTGAGGGAGGACGCACGCGATCGCCTGGACGAGGCCTCGGAGCGGGTGGAGAGCCTGGCCGAGCGGGCGGCGACCGCCGCCGAGGAGACGCGCACAATGGAGCGGCAGAGCGCGACGCGTCCGGAGCCGTCGCGAACCACGCAGGGCCAGCAGCGCCAGGACCCCCGCGCATCGCGAATGGGCTTCGAGGAGCGTGAGGACATCCGGCGCTCGCTCGACGATCAGAGCGCGATGGTGGACGAAGTCGACTCACTCCGGAACGACATGGGGAACCTCGCAGACATCCTGGAGGAATCGGGCGTCACGGACCCCCAGCTCCGCCGGGACCTGCAGGAGCTCCAGGAACTTCTGGGCGAGATCGCGCCTCCGGAGCTCCGCGAGCGCCTGCAGGAGCTCACACAGGCGCTGGACGAGATGGACGCCCGTCAGTCCTCCGAGGCGCTGCGGGAACTGAGCGAAGAGCAGGAGCGTTTCCGCGAGCGGCTGGAGGAGTCGCTCGAGCGCTTCCGGCGCGCTGCGGTGGATCAGGAGATGCGGGCCGTCACCGCCGAGAGCGAGGAGATCGCCGAGGAGGAGAAGGCGCTGGCGGAGGCGCTCCGGGAAGGCGGCGACGCGGAGGAGCGTGCCGGGGAGCAGGCCGCCCTGGAGGAGCGCGCGCGCGGCGTGGAGGAGCGACTCGAGCGACTGGGGGAACGGGCGGCGGCGATCGGAGAGGAGGAGGCCGGGGAGGCGGCGCGATCGGCCGGCGAGCGCTCGCAGGAAGCTCGCCGGGCGATGAGCGAAGCGGCGCGGGAGGCCGCCGCGGGGAACCCGAAGGAGGCCGGAGAGAGGGCGGACGAGGCGGCCGAAGCCATGGAGGGCGTGGCCGAGGAGCTCCAGCGGATGCAGGAGGAAATGGCGGAGCGGCAGCGCCAGGAGCTGGGCGACGTGCTCGACCGGGCGGTCACCGACGCACTCTCGATGGCGCGGCGCCAGTCGGAGCTGAGGGGCCGGATGCGCGCCGCGCAGGGGGAGGCGATGAACGACCTGCGGGCGGACGAGGCGGCGCTGCTTCAGGGCGTGCGCAGCATGGCGGACAACCTGGGCTCCGTCGCCGGCGTCTCGCGTCAGATCGCGGGCGACATGGCGCGCGCGCTGGGCGAGGCGATGCGCGCGGTCGAGGGCACGGTGGAGGCGCTGGACAACCGGCCGATCGCGTCCACCTCACCCACGGCGGTCTCCGAGCAAGCGGTGGAGGCGCTCAACGACGTTGCGCTTGCGGCGATGCAGGCGATGGAGCAGCTCGAATCCGGCGAGGAGGGAGGGAGCGACGCGGACCAGCTCCTCGAGGAGCTGGGCGAATTCGCGCGCCAGCAGGGAGAGCTGGCCGAGGAGACGGGTTCCCTGATTCCGATGGAGCTCGGCGCCGAGGCGCTTTCGGAGCAGATGCAGCGGATGGCCCAGGGCCAGGAAGCGATCGCGGGGGGGCTCGACGAGCTGTCCCAGCGTCCGGGAAGCGAGGAGCAGTCGCTCGGAGACCTCGAGGCGATGGCGCGGGAAGCCGAGGCACTGGCGCGAGAGCTGGAGGGCGGGCGGCTCGACCCCGAGCTGCTCGAGCGCCAGGAGCAGCTCTTCCGGCGGCTGCTCGACGCCGGGCGCAGCCTCGAGCGGGAGGAGCTTTCCGACGAGCGCGAGGCGGAGACGGCCGGCACCTTCGAGGTCCGGGAGGTCGAGGGGCTCTCGACAGAAGCGCTCCAGGCGCTCCGGTTCGCGCTCCCGGGTGCGGCCGAGCTCCAGCGGCTCTCCCCGGCGCAGCGGCAGCTCGTGCTCGAGTACTTCGAGCGGCTGAACCGGGATCCCGCGGCGAGGGTCCCGCGTCCGGAGGCGCCTCCGCGCGAGCCGGATCCGGGCGGCGCGGGAGAGGACCGATGAACGCGGTCGCCCGGGGTTTCGGGATACGGACGCACTACGCGGAGCGCCGCGCCCCGGCCCGCGCCGTCGTGGCCGCCGCGCTGGTACTCGTCGCGCTCCTTCCGGCGGGGGGCACGGCGCCGCTCGCGGCCCTGCAGGTCGGCGCCGAGCCGAGCGAGCCCCGCCTGCTGGCCGACGCCCAACGGCGGGAAGCCGTGGGCGATCTCTCGGGTTCCGAGCGCGTGCTGGAGGAGCTTCTCGAGCGGTATCCGACGTCGACCGGAGGCCTCTTCGCGTACGAGCGCATCCTGCGTCGGCAGGAACGGGTCGCAGACATCCTGCCCGCCGTGGACCGGTTTCTCCGGCGCGACGCGGGTGCGTCCGGCGCGCGGCTCCTGAAGCTCCGGGTGCTCGTGGAGATCGATTCGCTCGAGGAGGCCCGTGCCGCGGCCGACGCCTGGATCGCGGTGGATCCGATGTCGCCGGACCCGTACCGGGAATCGGCCGCGGTCTTCGAGAGCGCATTCGGTCCTGAGGCGGCGCTCGGCGTGCTGCGGAGGGGGACGGCGGTCCTGGACGACGCGCCGCTCGCCATCGAGACGGGCGATCTCCTGCTCCGGATGGGAGATCGTCCCGGTGCGCTGCGGGAATGGAGTCGCGCGCTGGGGGACGAGGGCGCGCACCTTCCGGCCGTGCTTCAGCGGGTGGGTGCGCTGCCTCCCGCGGAGCGGAGCGACGTCCTCCCACTGGTCGAGGCGCTCGCGAACCCCCCGACCACACAGGCGCGGCGGCGGGCGGCGGCGCAGATCGCGGTGGAAGCGGGTCTCGAAGACGAGGCGATGGCGCTCGCCGGAGAGGTGATTCCGGGCATGGCGGAGAGCGCCAGGAGGGGCTTCCTCGTGGGCCTCGCGCGTCAGGCGGAGGCCCGAGCCATGGACCGGGTCACGCTCTGGATCTACCGAACGCTGCGCGAGGCGACGGTCGAAGCGGGCGAGGCGCGTGCGCTCGACCGGCAGATCGTCGAGCTGGCGGCCGTGGCCGGCGACACGGCGCTCGCGCTGGCGGCGCAGGAGCGCCTCGCGACGGATCTTCCGCCGGCCTCCACGGAGCAACGGCGCGCGACCGCGAACTCCATCCGGCTGTCGGTGGCGGTGGACCCACCCGAAGCCGTCCAGCGGCGGCTGGACCGCTTCCGCGGCGACTTTCCCGACGCGCCGGAACTGGACGCGCTCGCTGTGACGCTGGCCGCGCTCTGGGTCGAGCGGGGCAACGACGCCGCGGCGCATCGCGTCCTCCAGGAAGTCCGGGGACCGCAGAGCGCGCTCCA
>JBBDIW010000053.1:14822-25859 GCA_040880165.1 Gemmatimonadota bacterium
ACGCCGCGGCGCATCGCGTCCTCCAGGAAGTCCGGGGACCGCAGAGCGCGCTCCAGCGGGCGTACCTCGAGCTGGAGCGCGCCGAGCCGGACATGGAACGGGTGATGCTGGACCTCCGGGCCGCGGTGGACGGCTTTTCCGGATCGGGCGCCACCGACGTGATCCAGCTCATGGCGCTGATGAACCGGGTGGGAGAAGAAGCGGCCCTGCTCGCGGGGAGGGCGTCGGCGCTGGCGCACCGGGGCCGGGCCGCGCGCGCAGTGGAGATCCTGCGCGAAGGCGTGCGGAGCCTCCCGCGTGAGGATCATCCGCCGCTCCTGGCGCTGGGCGCCCGCCTCGCCGTCGCACCCGGCTCCGCGGCGACGCTCGCCGAGGCGAAGGGGGACTTCCTGCGCATCCTGGTCGGCGACTTCCCGGAGTCCCCGGAAGCGCCCGAGGCGATGCTCGCGCTTGCGCGGCACCGTCTGCAGCGGAGCGGCGGAGTGGAGGAGGCGGTCGGTCTCCTGGAGACGCTGATCTTGACGCGCCCGGAAAGTCCGGTCGTTCCGGACGCGCGGCGCGAGCTGCAGCGGCTGCGGCAGCGTCCGCCCGCCGACGACGGGGAGGGTCGTCCGTGAAGACGGAACGCCACGCGATCCTGACGTGCGGCATCGCATTCGGTTTGGCATGCGCCCTTTTCGCCGGGGGCGCGACCACGCTGCACGCGCAGTCGCTCCTCGTTCCGATGGACCGAGGCCAGACGAACCACCTGAAGGCGTACGGGCTCACGTACTGGACGCTGGAACAGGGGTTGACGTCCGAATGGTTCCTGAACTACCGCGGCGGCTCCTTCCTTCTTCCCGACGCGCCGGAGATCCGGCGGCAGGCGGCGTTGCGCGGGGTCGCGGTGGAGCCGCGCAGCGGGGCGGATGTGGCCCGCATCCGCGCGACGATCCAGGAATCGAACATGGAGTCCGTGATCCTGGAGCGCGCGCCGCGCATCGCCATCTACACGCCGCCGAACACGACGCCGTGGGACGACGCCGTGACGATGGCGCTCACCTACGCGGAGATTCCCTACGAGACGGTCTGGGATCCGGAAGTGCTCGATGGGGCGCTGCCCGAATACGAGTGGCTTCATCTCCATCACGAGGATTTCACCGGCCAGTACTCGAAGTTCTACATCACGTACGCGGGGTCGCCGTGGTTCCAGGAGGAAGTCGCGCGGAACCGGGAGGTCGCGGCGGCCTTCGGCTTTCCGAACGTGCCCGAGCTCAAGAAGGAAGTGGCGCGCATGATCCGCGACTTCGTGGAAGCCGGCGGTTTCCTCTTCGCGATGTGCTCCGCCACGGAAACGCTGGATCTCGCGCTCGCCGGAGAAAACGTCGACCTTGCCACCGCCTTCTCCAGCGGGACTCCGCCGGATCCCAACGCGTCGGCCCGGATGGAGTGGGAGCGCGGGCTCGCCTTCCAGCAGGCGGAAGTCCAGACCTCGTCGAACGTGAACGCCTTCAGCGACATCGATGGGCACCAGGTGAACACGGCCTGGCGCTCGGAGCTCGGCGCCTTCACCCTTTTCGACTTCAGCGCGAAGTTCGACCCCGTGCCCGCGATGCTGACCCAGAACCACGAGTCGGTGCTTCCGGACTTCTACGGCCTGACGACCTCCTTCCGGATCGACCGGCTGAAGTCGGGCGTGACGGTGCTGGCCCGGGAGGGGGAATGGGCGAAGTACATCCACGGTGGCTTCGGTGAAGGCACCTGGACCTTCTTCGGCGGCCACGATCCCGAGGACCCGGAGCACCAGATCGGCGACCCGCCGACGAATCTCGAGCTCCACCCGAATTCGCCGGGGTACCGTCTCATCCTGAACAACGTGCTCTTTCCGGCCGCGCGGAAGCAGCAGCTCAAGACGTGACGCATCCGGAGGTCGGAGCCTGACACCCTCGAAGGAAGCCCTCGTTCTCGCGCCCGAAGCGGCCGAGAGAATCCGGCACGAAGTGGGACGCGCAGGCGGACGTGAAGTCTGCTTTCTGGCCGAAGTCGGGCCGGACCGCCGCGTCGTGAACCCACGGGTCGTCGCCCGCGGCAACCCGCACGCGGTCATCGCCGCGGCGCGCGACGCGGCGGTGGGTGAGATCCTGCTCCACAACCACCCCTCCGGGCTGCTCGAGCCGTCGGACGCGGACCTGCTCGTGGCCGGCCGCGTCTATGAGGAAGGGCTGGGGACGGCCATCGTGGACAACGAGGCACGACGGCTCTACGTGATCACGGAGCCCCCGCGCCCCCGGGTTCGCGTATCGCTCGACGTGGAGGCGCTGGACGCGCTCGTCGCGCCGGGAGGTGCCCTGTCGGTGCGCCATCCCGGCTACGAGGACCGCCCCGGACAGCGCGAGATGCTCCGCAGGGTCGCCCGGCGGTACAACGACGGCGGCGTCACGATCGTGGAGGGGGGTACCGGGACGGGGAAGTCGCTCGCCTACCTCCTCCCGGCGGTCGAGTGGGCGCTCCGCAACGGCGAGCGCACCATCGTATCGACCGCCACGATCAACCTCCAGGAGCAGCTGGTGGGGAAGGACCTTCCCCTGGTGCGCGATCTGCTGGGGGAGGACATCCGCTGGGCGCTGGTGAAGGGGCGGGGCAACTATGTCTCGATCCGGCGCGCGCGGCTGGCGGCCGAGAGCGCCGCGCAGCTCTTCGAGGACGACCGCTCCGACGAACTGAGGGGCCTCCTGGAGTGGATCGACGCCACGGACGACGGCTCGCGCAGCGACCTGTCCAGCCTCCCTTCGGACGATGTCTGGGAGGAGGTCCGGAGCGACGGGGACATCTGCCTCGGCGCGCGCTGCCCGCATTTCCAGGGCTGCTTCTACCAGCGCTCCCGTCGCGAGGCCGCGTCCGCAAACCTCCTCGTCGTGAACCACCATCTCCTCTTCACCGACCTGGACATCCGCCGGGCGAGCCGGAACTTCACGCAGGCCGCCGTCCTGCCTCCCTACCGGCACATCGTCCTGGACGAAGCCCACAACGTCGAGGACGCGGCGACCACGCACATGGGGGTGCACTGGACGAGGAACGGCCTCTTCCGGCTCCTCTCCCGGCTCGACCGGAGGGGCAAGGGCATTCTCACCGCCATCCACGACCGGCTGAAGGGCGGCGGATCCGGCCCGGGGGTGGAGCACATGACCCGCATCGAGGAGCGCGTGCGCCCCGCGCTCGACCAGGCCCGCGCGCGCCTCGGTGCCTTCTTCGACCGGCTCGAGCCGATCGTTCCCGCGGAGGAGGGGCGGACGGTGCGGCTGGGCGGAGAGGGGGGTCTCGAGCCCCTCGGGGATCTCCAGACGAATGAGGCCTTCGCGACGCTTCTGAGCGCGCTGGGCCACCTCGAGCGCGAGATCGGGGAGCTTCGGGGCCGCCTGGAGGACGGCGAATGGGGAGAGGCGCTGGAAGGCCGGGTCCTCGACCTGCGGAGCGTGGAGCGGCGCGTGGGTGCCGCCCGCTTCGAGCTCCGGCTCGTCTTCGACCCGGAGGAGGCGGGCGGCGCCGTGGTGCGGTGGCTCGAAGGGGGACGGGCCCGCCGCGGCGGTCGGAACGTCGTGCTGGCCGCCGCCCCGGTGCAGCCCGGCCACCTGCTCCGCGAATCGCTCTTCACCATGGTGGACACCGCCGTGCTCACGTCCGCCACGCTCACCACGCGAGGCAGCTTCGCCTTTCTCAGGGACCGTCTCGGGCTGGCCGAGGCACCGCCCGTGGACGAGGGACCTTCCGGATCAGCGCCGGAGCCGGGCTTCGATCCGGACGCCGATCACGGATTCGAGCCGGACTTCGACCCCGCAGACCGGGGAGCGCTCCTCCACGATCCCGTCCCGGCCCGCCCCACGCAGGCGGAACCGGAGGACGAGGAGCGGGAGATCGAGGTGGAGGAGGTGGTGGTCCCGTCTCCGTTCGACTACCCCCGCCAGGCGATGTTCTGCGTGCCCACCGGGATCGGAGAGGCGGGATCGGGGGACGCCTTCCAGCGGGAGACGGCGCGCATCACGGAGGTACTCGCCGAACTCACCGGCGGCGGCATCTTCGTCCTCTTCACGTCGCATGCCGCGCTCCGGCGCGTCGCCGACCTGCTCCGGGAGCGGCGCATCGAGGGGCGCTGGCCCATCCTCGTGCAGGGCGACGCCCCCCGCGCGCGCCTCCTGGACGATTTCATCCGGTCCGAGCGCGCCATCCTGCTGGGCACCTCCTCCTTCTGGGAAGGGGTGGACGTGCCGGGCAGGCCACTCAGGGGGTTGATCCTGCAGAAGATTCCCTTCCGCGTGCCGACGGAGCCCGTCACCGAGGCGCGCGTGGAAGCGATCGAGGCCGCGGGGGGCAACGCCTTCTGGTCCTTCAGCCTGCCGATCGCCGCGCTGCGCCTCAAGCAGGGCTTCGGACGGCTCATCCGCTCGCGGGAGGACCGGGGCGCGATCCTCCTCCTGGACGACCGCATCGTGTCGCGGCGGTACGGTCGCTATCTGAGGGAATCGCTCCCCGACGCGCCGCTGGTCAAGGGGACGTGGGAGGACGTCGAGCGCGCGCTGAAGGCCTTCTACGCGGCGCAGGGGGTCGGGGGCGCCGCGCCCCGGGCTCCGGTCTCCTGAGGGCACCGGGCTTCTTCAACGCCCCTCTTGTCTCCCCTCCGGCCAGAGATAGATTACCGCCGGCGACCGCGGGTCGCGGGCCCGCGCGGGTCATCGCACATCTCGGAGGGTGGGAACGGATGAAACGGATCATCGGAATCGGCATCGGCCTCGTCATCATGGTCATCTCCGTGGTGGCGCTGCGGGCGGGGCAGGCGGGACGGGTCCAGGGCTTCGACGACATCGCCTTCTGGTGGACGGTCGTGGGCGTCCTGCTCGGCGCGGCGGCGCTCTCCGCGATCGCCGGGGCGGTCATCCACTCCCCCCGTGCGCGGGAAGTGACGGGCGCGTGAGCCTTCCTGTCGCGGTTCCCTCGAAGATCGTCTGCGCGGGCCGGAACTACCGCGCCCACGCCGCGGAGCTCGGAAACGACGTTCCGGACGAGCCCCTCGTCTTCCTGAAGCCCCCGTCCACACTGATCGGTGAGGGGGAGGCGATCCTGCTCCCGCACGGCGTCGGCCGGGTGGACTACGAGGGAGAGATCGCCGTGGTCGTCGGGCGCAGGGCGCGCAACCTGCGCGAGGAAGACGTCGCCGATCACCTGAGCGGAATCCTTCCGCTGAACGACGTGACGGCCCGCGAGTACCAGCGCACCGACAGCCAGTGGCTGCGGGCGAAGGGTTTCGACACCTTCTGCCCGGTGGGGACGCCCGTTCCGCTGGGCGGGATCGACCTCGGGGCGATCGATGTCGTCACCCGCGTCAACGGCGAGGAGCGCCAGCGCGGCTCGTCCGGGCAGATGGTGTTTCCGATCCCCTTCCTCGTCTCATGGATCTCGCGCATCATGACGCTGGAGCCCGGCGACATCGTCACGACCGGATCCCCGAAGGGCGTGGGGCCGCTGGAGGCCGGAGACGAGGTCGAGGTCGAGGTCGTGGGGGTCGGATCCGTGCGGAATTCCGTGCGGATGGCTCCGGACGCTTGAGCGCGTCCGACTTCTCCTCCCGCTTCGGGCGGTCCTTCCGCTCGCTTCCCGGCTACCCGATGGCCGAGATCCCGGCGCTCCGCCGGGAACTCGCCGCGCGCGGCGTCGACGTCATCGACCTCGGCGCGGGCGACTCCGACCTCCCGCCGCCGCCCGCCGCCGTGGAGGCGCTGCGGAAGGCCGCGGGAGAGCCGGGCTTCTCCCGCTATCCGTTCCAGCTCGGGCTTCCCGCCCTGCGCGAGGCGATCGCCGCCTGGATGGAGGAGCGCTTCGGCGTGGCGCTCGACCCGTATACCGAGATCCTTCCCCTCCTGGGGTCGAAGGAGGGGGTCGCGCACCTTCCCTTCGCCTTCCTGGACCCCGGAGACGTCGCTGTCATTCCCGATCCGGGGTACCGCGCCTACCTCGGGGGCACGCTGCTCGCGGGTGGAGAGCCCCACCTGGTGCCGCTGCGCCCCGAGCACGACTTCCTGATTCCGCTGGAGGAGATTCCGGACGGGGTCGTGCGGCGCACGAAGATCCTCTTCCTGAACTATCCCAACAACCCGACCGCGGCGTCCGCCCCCTCCGCGTACCTGGAGCGGGCGCTGGACTTCTGCCGGGACGCGCAGGCCGTGCTGGCGTACGACAACGCTTACAGCGAGATCGCCTTCGACGGGTACCGGCCGCCCAGCATCCTCGAGCTCCCGGGCGGGCGGGAGCAGGCGCTCGAGTTCCACTCCTTCTCCAAGACGTACAACATGACCGGGTGGAGGCTCGGCTGGGCGGCGGGAAGTGCGTCGCTGATCTCGGCGCTCTCCACCGTGAAGACCTTCATGGACACCGGAGTCTTCCTGGGCATCCAGGCGGCGGGCGTCGCCGCGCTGCAGTCGCACGGCAGCTGGGTGCCGGGAAACGTGGAGGTCTTCCAGGGCCGGCGAGATGCCGCGGTGACGGCCTTCCGGGAGGCGGGCTTCGAGGTCCGGAGCCCCAGCGCCGGGATGTACCTCTGGATTCCGGTGCCCGGGGGAGAAGGCTCCGCCGACTTGGCTCGGAGGGCGCTGGAGCGGGAGGGCGTGATCGTGCTCCCCGGAGCGGCCCTGGGAGACGGCGGCGAAGGATTCTTCCGGCTGGCGCTGACGGTTTCCGAGGATCGGTTGGAGGAAGCGGCCGCGCGCATGGGACGCCTCCTGGCGGGGTGATCGGCGCCGCGCCCACCTCGCGGCGGGACAGCGCCGGGAACCGCGCTTCCCGCATGGTTTAGAACCGGGTCCATGACTTCTTCGCGGCAACCCGCTCCCCCCCCGACCCGGGCTCCCGAAGGGGGAAATTTCCGCCAGCACCCTCGCCCATCCGGGCGCAGGATCCTCTTCTTCTCCCTTCTGGCCTCGGCGCTCATCCACCTCCTCGTCATCGTCGTCTACCCGATCCTGATGGAGAGGGGCTTCGCAGGTGATCCGGTGCGCGAGGCCGAGACGCCCGAGCTTCCCGACGAGGCGATGCGCGTGCTCTCGCTTCGCGAGCTGCGCGAGGCCGGGCCGGAGGAGTCCGTCGAGCCCGAGCCTTCCGAAGCCGTCGCGGCGCCCCCCGAGGATCCGGACGACCCGGACGATCCCGAGGAGCCGGACGAGACGGAGCCGACCGATCCGGTGACGGCCCCCCCGGTCGAGGGAGCGGTGGCCGCACCCGACGCGCCTGCGCCCACGCCCGCCGAGCGGCTCCAGCCGCACATGGTGGACCCGAGGCTCTGGCGTGAGGTCGGGCCGGGCGCGGGGCTCTCGGACGCGGACCGGGCGCGCATCCGGGTGTACGGGCTGATGGAGGAATGGGGGGATTCCATTGCCGCGCTCGAGGAGGCGGAGCGGCGCGCGCTGGACTGGACGTACACCGACGACGAGGGCCGACGCTGGGGAATTTCCCCCGGGCGGATCCACCTCGGAGAGTTCTCGCTTCCCCTCCCGATCCACTTCAGCACGCCGCCGGGGCTGCGCGACGAGGTCGAGCGTCGGGCGTGGGAGTGGGAGGAGATCGAGCGCGGAGCCGCGTCGGCGGCGGTGCGCGACGCGCTGAAGAATCGCGCCCAGGAGATCCGGGCGCGCAGAAACGCGGAACGGGGCGACACGCTCGGCGTGCGCCCCTGAGAGCCGTGTGCAGGCGCTCGCGGCCGTAGCCGCCGGTCGTGCACTTCGCGGGAACCGCCTGAACGGCGCGGCGTACCTTGAGGGTGTGTCGGCTGCGTCACGCCCTCTCGTCCACGGATCGTGCAGTGTTTCGAAAAGCCCCCGCATCGCGTCCCATGCCCCTCGCGACCCGCGCCACCCCGCGCGGCATCGGCGCGGTGCCGGCGTTCCTGGCGGGGAGCGCGGTGGGCTTCCTGCTCGCCTCCGTCGTGACGGGGCGTGCTCGCCGGGACCCGGAGGCGGCGGCCGCGGCGTGGTCGCTCGCGCGGGGCTGGGCCCAGCTGGCCGAGGCCTGGCAGGAAATGCTGGACAGCTGGATGACCGCGATGGACCGCGCGCCACGGGCGATCGACCTCGAAGCCCTCGCCGAGCGCCTGCGCGCGCTCCCGGGCGGCGAGTCCGTGACCGTGCGCCTCCTGGACTCCGGAATCGTCGAGGTCGCGGGCGACCTTCCTGCCGCCGAGGACCACGCCCGCGCGCTGCTGGATGCCGTCGCGCAGGAAGCGGGGGTGAACGTCGTGCTGAACCGCATCTGGGTCGGCACGGAGAGCCCGTTCCCCACGAATCCGGATTCGGATTAACTCCTGAATTGACGCCCTCTTGCGCCGTGGGTAGTCTATGCGGTCGCGTCGCGCCTTTCGCGCCGCGTCGCAGGCCCTTTTCTCGAACGAAAACCGTGGAGTTCCCTTCCTGTGATTGACGAGCTGCCCCCTCGCCTGGATCCCGGGGCGATCGAGCCCCCGATCTACGCCCGCTGGATGGAGAAAGGCTACTTCCACGTTCCGGCCGAGGCTGTGCTCGAGCAGGGCAGGGATCCCTACGTGATCGTCATTCCCCCCCCGAACGTGACCGCCGTGCTGCACATGGGGCACGGCCTGAACAACACGATCCAGGACGTGCTCATCCGCTGGCGGAGGATGCAGGGCCGTGCGTCGCTCTGGGTTCCGGGCACGGACCACGCGGGAATCGCCACGCAGAACGTGGTGGAACGCGCGCTCGCGGCGAAGGGAAAGACCCGCGACGACCTCGGACGCGAAGCCTTCGTGGAAGAAGTCTGGAGCTTCGTGAACGAGACCGGGGGCACGATTCTCGAGCAGCTGAAGGCGATCGGGGCGAGCTGCGACTGGAGCCGCACCCGCTTCACCCTGGAGCCGGAGCTCAGCCGAGCGGTCCGCGAGGTCTTCGTCCGCCTGCACGAGAAGGGGCTCATCTACCGCGGCGAGTACATCATCAACTGGTGTCCCCGCTGCCTCACGGCGCTCTCGAACGAGGAGGCCGAAGGGGAGGAGACGGAAGGTCGCCTCCACCACCTGCGGTACCTCTTCGATCCGTCGGTTCCCGACGAGTTGCTGAAGGAGGCGTCCGCGGCGGAAGAGCGCGCCGTGGCGGCGCGTCGTGCCGCGGAGGCGCCGGAGGAAGGGAAGGGGGACGCCGGCGTGGAGGCTGAACGCTCCCCGCTCCGCTCGCTCGGGAGGCTGCCGGACGGGCGCTGGTACCTGACGGTATCCACCACCCGGCCGGAGACGATGCTGGGCGACGTCGCGGTCGCCGTGCATCCGGAGGACCGACGATACGCGGCGCTCGTGGGCGCGAAGGTGCTGCTCCCCCTGGCCGGACGAACGATTCCCATCGTGGCGGACGAGTACGTGGACCCGGCCTTCGGCACGGGGATGGTGAAGATGACGCCGGCGCACGACGTGAACGACTTCGAGATGGCGCGCCGCGCCGGCCTCGAGCCGCTCGCGATCCTGACGCCCGACGCGCGCCTGAACGAGAACGTCCCGGAGGCGTTCCGCGGGCTGGATCGCGTCGAGGGGCGGGAGGCCGTCCTGGAGGCGCTCGCCGCGGAGGGGCTCCTCGCGGGCGAGGACGTGCACGTGCACACCGTGCCCCACTGCTACCGGTGCGGGACGGTCGTGGAGCCGCGGCTGAGCGAGCAGTGGTTCGTCAAGATGAAGCCCCTGGCCGAGCCGGCGCTGAAGGCGTCCCGCGACGGCACGATCACCTTCACGCCGGAGCGGTGGACAAAGGTCTACGACGACTGGCTGGAGAACATCCGCGACTGGTGCATCTCGCGTCAGCTCTGGTGGGGGCACCGCATTCCGGTCTGGTACTGCCAGGCGTGCGGCGAGACGATCGTGGCACGGGAAGATCCCACGGAATGCTCGTGCGGGAGCAGCGATCTGGAGCAGGACCCGGACGTGCTGGACACCTGGTTCTCGTCCTGGCTCTGGCCCTTCTCCGTCTTCGGATGGCCGGAGGAGACGCCGGACCTGAAGGCGTTCTACCCTACGCACGCGCTCTCCACGGCGCCGGAGATCCTCTTCTTCTGGGTCGCCCGGATGATCATGGCCGGGTACGAGTTCATGGGGGAGGCGCCCTTCACGCAGGTCTATCTCCACGGGACCGTGCGGGACAAGCAGGGGCGGAAGATGTCCAAGTCGCTCGGCAACGGCATCGATCCGCTCGCGGTCGTCGCGGCGTTCGGATCCGACGCGCTCCGCTACACGGTGATCTCGCAGATGGGGGTGGGGACGGACATCCACCTCGACCACGAGGACCTGGAGGCGGCGTTCTCGCCCGGGCGCAACTTCGCGAACAAGGTGTGGAACGCGGGGCGCTTCACCCTCATGAACGTCGGCGAAGAGCCGGTGCGGCCGCTGCACGAGGTGGAGGCGGATCTCGAGATGGCGGACCGGTGGATCCTGTCGCGCCTCTCCGTGACCTCGCGCGAGATGACGCGGGGCCTCGAGCGCTTCCGCCTGCACGAGGTGGCCGAGCAGGCGCACCGCTTCTTCTGGAGCGAGTTCGCGGACTGGTACCTCGAGCTGGTGAAGGCGCGCATGCGGGGTGAGGCGGGGGAGGCGAGCCGCGAAGCCGCCCGCACCACGCTCGTTACGGTCTTCGACGGGGTCTGCCGCCTCCTGCACCCCATCGTTCCGTTCGTCACCGAGGCGCTCTGGGAGAAGCTCCCGTGGCCGGAAGGGGAGGACCGCCCGGAGGCGTTGATCGTCGCGCCGTGGCCGGAGGGGAAGCCCGTGCTCGAGAGCCCGGAGACGGAAGAAGGGATGGACGACTTCCAGGAGCTCGTCACCCGCATCCGAAGCCTCCGCAAGGAGTACAACGTGGGAGAGGGACAGCTCGTGGACGTGACGCTGACGGGCCTGCCGGCCCCGTTCCGCGCCGTGCTGGAGGGGGAGGCCGCCGCCCTGCGCCAGCTCGCCCGGGTGGAGAAGGTGCGTCTGAACGGAGACGCCGGCGAGGAGGCCGGCGTGGGAGCGCACGACGTGATGAAGAACGG
>JBBDIW010000054.1:0-4001 GCA_040880165.1 Gemmatimonadota bacterium
TCCGATACGGGCGTCTCGAGGCCCGGGAGCGCTTCGTCGATGCCGAACCCCATGCGCTCGAAGACGATCTTGCGCGCCAGCGTGTAGCCGTTCGTGTGGAGCCCGGAGGAGCCGAGGGCGACGAGCGCGTCGCCTGCACGAATCCCCGTCCCGTCCAGCACCCGGTCGCGCTCCACGATCCCGACGATGAACCCGGCCAGGTCGTACTCGCCGGGCGCGTAGAAGTCCGGCATCTGGGCCGTCTCACCCCCGAGCAGCGCGCAGCCGTTCTCCTTGCAGGCGAGCGCCACCCCGCGCACGACGTCCGTGACCACGTCCTCGTCCAGCGCGCCGAGCGCGAGGTAGTCCAGGAAGAAGAGCGGCCGCGCCCCCTGCACCAGGATGTCGTTCACGCAGTGGTTCACGAGGTCCTGCCCGATGGTGTCGTGCCGCCCCGAGGCGATCGCCACCTTGAGCTTGGTTCCCACGCCGTCCGCGCTGGAGACGAGCACGGGGCGGGCGACGCCTTCCGGAACCGCGTAGAGGCCGCCGAAGAGCCCCATCTCGGAGAGCGTGTTCTCGTCGCGGGTGCTCGCGACGAGCTCCTTCAAGCGGTCCTTCGCCCGCTCCGCGCCGTCCAGGTCGACGCCGCTCGAGCGGTAATCCAGCGAGGCGTCAGACATGGTGCACCTTCGGTTCCTCGATGGGCTCCAGGTTGTGCTCGAAGGCGGTCATCTGCCGGAATTCGCGCACGCGGTGGGCGATGTCCTCGAAGTCGAGCGTGACGAAGCGGTCCACGCTGAAGTCCTCGGCGGCGAACGAGCCGGTCACGGAGCCGTAGATCATGGCACGCCGGTAATCGTCGATTTCGTGCACGGACTGCGCGGCGAGGCATCCCAGGAATCCGCCCGCGAAGGCGTCCCCCGCCCCGGTGGGGTCGACCAGCTCCTCCAGCGGATACCCGGGGGCGAAAAAGGTGGTGTCGGAGCCGAAGAGAATCGCACCGTGCTCTCCCTTCTTCACGACGACCATGTCCGGTCCCTGCTCCTGGATCCAGCGCGCGGCCTTCACGAGGTTTGACTCTTCAGCAAGAAGCTTCGCCTCCAGGTCGTTGACGAGCAGGATGTCCACCCGCTGAAGCAGCTCGAGCAGCTCGTCCCGCTTGCCGTTGATCCAGTAGTCCATCGTGTCGCACGCCACGAGCGCGGGCTCCTTTACCTGCTTCAGGACTTCCAGCTGGAGTGTCGGGTCGATGTTGCCCAGGAAGACGATCCGCGCGTCCCGGAACGACTCGGGGATGTGGGGCTCGAAGTCCGCGAACACGCCGAGCTTCGTCTCGACGGTGTCGCGGTCGTTCATGTCGCGGCTGTAGACGCCCGCCCAGTGGAAGCTTTCGCCGGCCGCGTGCTCGACGCCGGAGAGGTCCACGTTGCGCGCCGTGAGAAAATCCAGCGAGTCCATGGGGTAGTCGTCCCCCACGACGCCCACGACCTGAACGGGGCAGAAGATGGACGCGGCCGCGGCGAAGAAGACCGCGGAGCCCCCCACCACGCGGGACGCCTCTCCCATGGGCGTCACGACCGAATCCAGCGCCACACTTCCTACGACCAGTACCGACATTCCCGCTCCCGACTGAAGATGCGATGGGTTCTCGTGTTCGACTGCTTCGCGCGCTGCCCTGCTCCGCCTGCTTCTTCTCTCCGACTGCTCTTCCCGGTTCCGCCCTGGCACGCGCCGCTTCGCGCGCCTGCTTGCGCCGGCATCGCCGGCGGGCGGCCACGCGCGGATTCAGGCAGCGCGTCTCACCCCGCCTGCGCCTCGTTCCCGGCGGTATCGCCTGCGGGAGCCCCTTCCTCCTCCCGCACCATTCGATCGGGCGCGGTCAATCCGAGCAGGCGGAGGCCGTTTGCGAGCACGGTGCGAACCGCCAGCGCGAGCACGAGCCGGGCGTTCCGGAGCGCGGGGTCGTCGTGCAGGACCGCCATTTCGGGGTTCCGGCTCGGGTTGCCCGCGTGGTACCAGCTGTTCGCGGCGCCCGCCGTCCGTTCGAGATAGTCGCAGACGAGGTGGGGAGCGCGGTCGCGCGCGGCGCGCTCCACGGTCTCCGGAAACTCCCCGAGCTCCTTCACGAGCTCGCGTTCCTCCGGATGCCCGAGCACGGAGAGATCGACCCCGTCCGCCCGGATGTCTTCCGTAGAGATCCCGCCCCTGGCGAAAATGCTGCACATGCGCGCGTGGGCATACTGGCTCTTGAAGACCGGGTTCTTCTCCGACTGGTCCAGCGCCACGTCGAGATCGAAGACGAGGTGCCCCTCCGGCTTCCGCATCTGGAAGAAATAACGCGTCACGTCCACACCGACCTCCTCCATCAGGTCCCGGAGCGTGGTGTACGAGCCCGCGCGCTTCGAGAGCTTTACCTCGACGCCCCCGCGCTCCACGCTCACCATCTGGTGGAGGACGTACTCCGGGTATCCCTCCGGGAGCCCCAGCGCGCGCAGCCCCGCGCGGACCCGTGCCACGGTGCCGTGGTGGTCCGCGCCCTGGACGTTGATCGCCGTGTGGAAGCCGCGGTCCCACTTGGTCCGGTGGTAGGCCACGTCGGGGAGAAAGTAGGTCGGGCTGCCGTCCGACTTCACCATCACCCGGTCCTTCTGGTCGCCGAACTCGGTGCTCCGGAACCAGGTCGCCCCTTCCCGCTCGTAGACGAGCCCCGTCTCCCGCAGCGCGGCGGTCGTCTCCTCCACCGCGCCGTCGGTGTAGAGCGACGATTCGAGGAAGTGGTGGTCGAAGTGCACGCGGAAGTCCGTCAGGTCCCGGTCCTGCTCGGCCCTGAGCCGACGGATGGCGAAGATACGGACCCGCTCCATCGCCCACTCGTCGCGCTCCAGCAGCTTTTCCTCGAAGGCCTTCCGTTGCGATTCGCTCCGCTCCTCCGGAAAGAGCTCGTGTACCTTCTCCGAGAGGGAGACCGCGATGTCGCGCACGTACTCGCCGTGATACCCGTCCTCCGGGAAGTCGATCGCGTGGCCGAGGTGCTCCAGGAAGCGCGCTCGCACGCTCTCCGTAAGCCGCGCGATCTGCATGCCCGCGTCGTTGTAGTAGAACTCCCGGTGCACCTTCCACCCCGTCCAGGCGAGCAGCTCGGAGATGGCGTCCCCGAGGGCGGCCTGGCGGCCGTGTCCCAGGTGGAGCGGGCCGGTGGGATTCGCCGAGACGAACTCCACCATGACAGACTCTCCCCTTCCCGTTTCACTGCGGCCGTACTCCGGCCCCGCGGCGAGGATGTCCGCGAGTTGGCTCGAGACCTGACTCGTGCTCAGCCGGAAGTTGAGAAAGCCCGGTCCCGCGACCGAGACCTCCTCGATGCCCCCGTCTTCCATGCCTCCTTCGTCGATGCGCTTCGCGATGTCCTCCGCGATCGCGCGGGGGGGACGCCGGAGGAGACCGGCGAGGGTCATGGCGACGTTGGTCGCGACGTCCCCGTGCGAGGGATCCCGGGGGCGCTCGAGGCGGATGTCCTCCACCTTCGGGAGCTCGGAGGGGGCGAGGCCCGCTTCCCCTCCGATCTCGACGAGCGCCCGCATGATGGCTTTCCGGATGGCATTCTGACTCATCGGACGGCTCTAGCTGGAGCCGGACGAGGAGGCGGAGCCCTTTCCGGACGCTCCCGAGCCCGAAGAGCCCGACCCGGACCCGCTCGATCCGGATCCGGACGCCGATCCGCCACCTTTCGTCTTTCCGGATGTGGTTCCGTCCTTTCCGGCGGGTGGCGAGGCGCCGTCGCCCTTCTTCGCGCCCTTGTCCGCCGAGCCGCTGCCGTCTCCACCGCCCCCGTTCGTCGCCTTCGTTTCGGATTCCGCCTTCTTCCGGTAGGAATCGCTGCGATAGTCCGTGATGTAGAATCCGGATCCCTTGAAGAGGAAGCCCGCGCCGGCCGAGAGCAGTCGTTCTGCGGGCTTGCCGCACTCGGGGCAGTCGGCGGCCGGGGCGTCCGACATCCGCTGGAAGAGCTCGAACGTGTG
>JBBDIW010000055.1:0-3964 GCA_040880165.1 Gemmatimonadota bacterium
ACTCCGATCCGATGGGCGCGACAGAATGAAGCCGACGTACAGACCGCGAAACCGAAAGCGCATCAACAAGCATGGGTTCCGACTCCGCATGAGCACGAAGGCGGGGCGGAAGACGCTCGCGCGCCGGCGCCGGAAGGGACGGCAGCGTCTCGTGGTCGTCACCGGGTCGAAGTACGCGAAGTAGATGAGGTGAATGCGGACGCGCGCCGGGACCCGGGCGACAGTCCGGAGCCGCCGGAAGCGTCGGCCGGCCAGCGTCTGCCCCGGTCGGCCCGGATCCGCCAGACGCGGGACATCCGCCACCTCCTCAGGCGGGGCAAACGGAGAAAGACGTCGCACTTCGACGTCTTTTTCGCGTCCAGAGAGGATCTTCAGCAGCCCCGCTTCGGACTCATCGTACCGAAATATCGCCATACGGGAGTGGAGCGGAATCTCCTCAAGAGGAGGCTCCGGGATGTGGCTCGCAGGGAGCTCCTGCCACGTTTTCGGGCGTCCGGGGTGTCCATCGATGTCATGGTGCGGGCGCGCAGGGATGCGTACGGGGCCCGCTACCGGGATCTCAAGGAGGAGCTGGTTGAGGCTGCAGAGGCAATATGCTCAGATCCTTCCTTCTGGGGTTGATCCGATTTTATCAGCGAGGGATTTCCCCCTTCACGCTGCCGTCGTGCCGATACGTTCCCACGTGCTCCCAGTACGCAGTGGAGGCGATCGAGCGTCATGGCGCGCTGCGGGGTGGATGGCTCGCGGCGCGCAGGATCGGGCGCTGCCACCCCTTCGGCGGAAGGGGGCACGATCCCGTCCCTGCCGTGCGGGGCGCCGCGACTCCGGACGATCCGCAGCACGACGAACCCGCCGATGACCGGCCGGGGCCCGGGTGATCCGCGTCCTCCGGTGGAGGCCGCGCTTGCAGGGGCCGACATCCTTCCGCCCTTCCTGCCACTCGATCGCGCCGCACTCGATGCCGATCGCACCGCTCCTGATTCCGATCGCGCCGCACCAGGAAACACACATCGATGAAGACTGAAGTCCGCTTCCTCCTGGCGATCGTCCTGATGATCGTCATTCTCGTCGGAACCAATCTCCTCTTTCCTCCGATCCCTCCGGATCCGGCCGAGCCGGGCGAAGACGCCGCGGTGGAGGAGGTCGAGCCCACGCCCGATGCGGCAAGGAGCGAGAGGACGGAGGGGGCGGACCCCGGCGCGGCCGTGCCCGACGCACCGACGTTGGAGGACGTCGAGGCGCCCGCGACGGCGCAGGAGGAGACGATTACCGTCGAGGGGCCGCTCTACCGGTACGTCTTCTCGAACATCGGCGCGCGACTGGTTTCGGTGGAGCTGCTGGAGCACGAATCGTTCACCCGGGAGGGGCCGGTTCAGCTCATTCCGGAGCCGGGGGAGTCGGTGCTCACGCATCGACTGCTCGTGGGCCAGGACACCGTCGATTTCAGCGATCTTCCGTTCGAGGTGGACGATCCGGGCACGCTGAGGGTGGACTCGGACACCGGGCCGCAGAGGCTGGGCTTCACCTGGCGGGATCCGGCCGGCGAGCTGTCGCTGCAGGTCACCTACGTCTTCGATCCGGACAGCTACCTGGTGGAGATGGTCGGTCGGGTGGGCGGCGTGAACCGCGGCCTGCTCTTCACCCGGCTGGGTTCGGGGCTTGCCTCGAACGAGGCGGATCCGGACGAAGACGCGCGCTCCATGGCGTACGTCGCGAACCACCGCCAGGAGGGGGTGGTATCGCAGAATCTGGGCGACTTCACCGGGACGGCGGTCGTGGATGGGCCCTTCTACTGGGTCGCCTTCAAGAGCAAGTACTTCCTGCTCGCGATGCTTGCCGGCGAGACGAACGGGGGAGCGGGGTATCTCGGCGGGCTGATCGCGCGCGAGGTGGAGCCGGAGCATCAGGTGGCGGTGGACGTCACGCAGTCGCTGGGCACCGACGGTGGGTTCGCGTACCACCTCTTCGCGGGACCGCAGGACCGGGCGCTCCTGTCCGACGTCGGCTACAACCTGACCGAGGTCAACCCGATCGGGTGGCGCTTCTTCCGGCCGATCATCCGTCCGTTCGTCGCCGCGACCATCTGGGTCCTGGTCTTCCTCCACGAGAACCTGAACCTGGGCTACGGTTTCGTCCTGATCGTCTTCGGAATCCTGATGCGGGTGCTCCTCTTCCCGCTGAACCACAAGGCGATGAAGGCGCAGCTGAGGAACATGGCGGTGCAGCCGCTCCTGAAGGACATCCAGACGCGGTACAAGGACCAGCCGGAGCGGCTCCAGAAGGAGCTGATGAAGCTGTACAAGGAGCACGGCTTCAACCCGCTCGCCGGGTGCTGGCCGATGCTGCTGCCCTGGCCCGTGCTCATCTCGCTCTTCTTCGTCTTCCAGAACACGATCGAGCTGCGCGGCGTGCCCTTCCTCTGGCTGCCGGATCTGGCGTCGCAGGATCCGCTCTACATCCTGCCGCTCCTGCTGGGGGTCTCGATGTTCTTCCTCCAGTGGGTGAGCTTCCGGACGATGCAGGAGGTCAACCCGCAGATGAAGATGATGATGTGGCTCATGCCCATCTTCATGGTCTTCATCTTCTTCAGGCTCCCCTCCGGTCTGAACCTCTACTACGTGACGGCGAACATCGCGACGCTGCCGCAGACGTGGTGGATCGCCCAGGAGCGGGTGAAGCAGCAGGCGAAGGGGCCGCTCGTGCCGGCCACGGACGACGACGAGGGTGCCGGTTCCGCGAAGGGGGGCGGGGCCGAAGATGCGAACGCGGGGTCGCGCGGCGAGCGCAGGGGCGCCGCGCGGGCTGAGAAGAAGGGCGGCGCCGCGAGCGGTGCCGGAGGCGGCCGCAAGGGCAGAAAGCGGGGCGGGCGTTAGCCCGCTTCGAAGAGCCGCCCGTTCCCCCGGGGTGATGAACCCGTCGCGCGTGACGCAGGAAGGCGCATGATTCACTCCCTCTATCGCGGTGCAGGATGACCGACACGATCGTCGCGCCCGCCACGGCGCCCGGACCTGCCGCGCTGGCGGTCGTGAGGCTGTCGGGGCCGGACGCCTTCCGTGTCCTGCGCGCGCTCACGCCGGCGGCGGCGTCGCTCCCCGAGCCGCGACGAGCCACGCTCGTCCCCCTTCACGATCCCGTGGACGGTGCGCTCCTCGACCGGGCACTCGTACTGGTCTTTCCCGCTCCGCGCAGCTACACGGGCGAGGACGTGGTGGAGATCTCGGGCCACGGCGGGCCGCTCTCGTCGTCGCTCCTGGTCGAGGCGTGTATGGCCGCGGGCGCCCGCGCGGCAGAGCCGGGGGAGTTCACCCGGCGCGCCTGGCTCAACGGGAAGATGGACCTGGTGCAGGTGGAGGCGCTCCCCGACCTGGTGGGAGGCCGCAGCCGCGCGCTACGGTCGGCGGCGCTCAACCAGCTGGAGCGAGGGCTCTCGGGCCGGCTGGCCGAGCTGAGGCAGGGGCTGGTGCGGCTGGAAGCGCTCCTGGTGCACCACATCGACTTTCCCGAAGAGGACGAGCCCCCCGTGCCGGTGGAGCAGGTCCTGGCCGAGGCGGAGGAAGTGGAGGCGGGGCTGCGCAGACTTCTCGCGACCGCGCCCGAGGGCGAGCTGCTGCGCGAAGGGGCCCTCACCGTGCTGGCCGGCCGGCCCAACTGCGGCAAGTCCAGCCTCTTCAACGCGCTGCTGGGTGTGGAGCGGGCCATCGTCACGGAGATCCCCGGGACGACGCGGGACGCACTGGAAGCGGTGGTGTCGCTGGGAGGGTACCCGTTCCGGCTCGTGGACACCGCGGGGATCCGGGAGGACGCGGAGAAGGTGGAGCGCATGGGCATCGAGGTCGCGCACCGCTACCTGGCGCAGGCCGAGATCGTGCTGTTCTGCATCGACTCCGCGGCGGAAGGAGACGCGCCGGAGCGCGACTTCCTGCGGGAGCTGGACACCCCGCGGGTCGTGCGGGTGCGGACGAAG
>JBBDIW010000056.1:0-3937 GCA_040880165.1 Gemmatimonadota bacterium
GTCGCGGTCGCGCTCTGGCAGGCGCCGAGACAGGTACAGGGCCCGTGCTCCGTCGAATCGTGTTCTTCGTGCGCGGAGTGCTCGGCGTGTGCGCCCGGCCCGTGCGCGCCGGCAGGGCTGCCTTCCGGTGCACGCTCGCCGGGGGATGCACTCGGGACGAGGTGATCCGCCGCACCCACAGGAGCATCGTGGTGCGCGCAGCTCCTGTGCACGAGGGCGTCCACGGGCGTTCCGGAAAGGAAGGCCATCGCGAGCAGCGCCGCGCCCGCGCGCCGGAAGCCCCGGGCGCGCATTCCCCTGAACAGCGGTTTCGAACTCATCCCGGGCTCAACCTGACATCCCGACCCGCCCGGCGCATCCCCGGTCCGCGACCGCTCGCGCATCCGCGGCCCCGCGGTGCGGCCTTTGCAGGAAGGCCTGGCGGGGTTCAACTTCAATCCGACGGGAGAGACCGATGGCGACGGGAAAGGGCGACGGAAAGGCGAAGGGACAAGGCGGCATTGCGCAGCCGGTGCAACCGGACGATCAGCTCGCCCGGGTGGTCGGCAGCGACCAGCTTACCCGCGCGGAGCTGACGAAGAAGGTCTGGGACTACATCAAGAAGAACGACCTGCAGGACCCGGAGGACCGGCGCATGATCAACGCCGACGACAAGCTCAAGCCGATCTTCGGAGGAAAGACGCAGGTCTCGATGTTCGAGATGACGAAGTTGGTCAATCAGCACGTGAGCTGACGCGGCGGGCGAACCACCGCGTCCTGCTCGAAGCGATGGAGGCCGAGGGGTGGCAGAACTAGGACCAGGAGTGGTGGCACTTCACGCACCCCGGCGACGACGACTTCATCGACGTGCCGATCGGGTGCTGATTCCCGGACTGATCGCGCCCCGCCCCTGCGCGGACTCGCCGCCGTCCTCCCGTCGGTGCGACGGGGGCGCCGGCGAGTCCGCCGGTGCGGAAGACCTCAGGCGCTCGTCACCGCCCGTTCCAGCTTCTCCGTCCCGGGGAAGAGCAGGTTGTTCTCCAGGTGCACGTGGCGGTGGAGGTCCTCCTCGAACTCCTCCAGCTTGACGTAGCTCGCCCGATACGTGGTGCAGGCGCCCTCGGGCGGGACGAAGTCGCCGCTCAACTCCCGGATCTGCCGCATGAGCTCGCCCGCATGATCGTGCTCCTCCTCCATGAGCCGCATCGCGCCGTCCGCAGTGTCCTCGCCGGGCAGGACGACCGAGCCGCCGTCGCTCCCTGTGGCCACCAGCGCGCGGATGTAGGGGAAGAGGATCTCTTCCTCCTTCCGCATGTGCTGCTCGAGCTCCCCGGCGATCTCCTCGACAAGGCGCGCGATGGCGACCAGCTCCGGTCGTCTCTCGCCGTGTACCCGCGCGACCTTCTGCGAGAACTGCAGGAGCACCGGCAGGGTTTCGCGCACGTACCCGTGGTGGACGTTCACGATGTAGTCGGCGAGGAAATCGAGCTTCCATCCCCTCGGGTCCGGCTGCGCCGAGCCGCTGCGGGACGCCGTGGATGCCAGCAGGCCCTGCGCCAGCTCCTCGTACGCCACCCCCTTCCGCTCGCACGCCTCCTGCACGGTGCGCCCGCCGCCGCAGCAGAAGTCGATCCCGAAGCGCTTGAAGACGCCCGCCCTGCGATAGTCCTCGGCCACGACTTCACCCACCGGCCGCTCTCTGAAATCCGTCTGCTCGATCGTGCTCATGTCTGCCCTCCGGCTCTGTATGCAAGAAGTGTTGGTGCAATGAATTCAAGTCGTACCGTCCTTCTTCCGCGGCTTCGCATCCCGCGGCCTTCGCCCACCTGCCGCGATCCCGGCGTCGCAGCCTTCACCCTCCCCTGGCGAGCCGAACGGCCGCCACCACCACGATCACGCCCGCGAGGGCGTTCACCCGCGCGAGCCACGACGCGCGCCTGCGGGCTGCGGCAGCCTCCGCCGACACCGGGTCCATGCGGGACGCGGCCGGCCCCAGCAGAAAGTCGTGCAGCGTGCTCACCACGAGCATCACGGTGACGGCGCCCAGCTTCCACGCGAGGGCCCGGCCGTACGGCGTCGCCCAGAACAGGCCGGAGCTCAGCACGTCCCACTGCAGAAGACCCCGGAAGTGCAGGTTCAGGGTTCCCGTGACGAGCAGAACCCCGATCGCGATCCAGGCGATGCCGCGGAAGCGCTCGCCCAGCTGGCGAAAGAGCTCCGCGCGCAGCGAGGCGGATTCGATCTTCCGGAGCACCGGGGCGCCGACGAGCGCGAAGAAGAACATCCCGCCCAGCCAGAGCAGCGCTGCGAAGACGTGCAGGGTGACGTTCGCGAAGTAGAGGGCGCCCATCGTCAGAATCGCTCTCCCTTCGCTTCGCGCAGCTGGCTCCCCACCGGCCGGATCCGCGGCCACATCGTCCAGAAGTAGATGGCGAGCCCGGCGATCTGGCCGAGCCCCCCCAGGACCACGATCCAGGAGAGCACCGGATCGTCGCGCCAGGCGCGGCCGGCTTCCGCGAGAAAGCGGCCGCCCGTGGACGCCACGAGGACCCAGTACGCCGCGGCTGCCCGCCCGGGCGTGTAGCGCGTGTCCCCCTTCGGCGCCCGGGGGAAGAGCCAGAGCGCGACCCCGAGGATGAGAAACATGACGAAGCCCACGAGCACGGCATGGGCGTGCGCCGAGACCAGGTGAGGATGCGGCCAGACGCCCATGAGCTCGCGGCGGACGATCATCCAGCCTCCCAGCGCGAGCCCGGTGAACAGAAAGGCGATCCCCGTCTTGATGAATCTGCGGACGAGCGTGTACACGGCTCAGTCGCCCCCGGGACGGTCCAGGTCCACCCAGACGCGTCCGTCCTCCACGCGCGTGCGAAACGTGGGCAGCGGCCGCACCGCAGGGAGCGCGAGCACCCGCCCCGTACGGACGTCGTACTGCGCGCCGTGCCAGGGGCACGTGAGCACGCCGTCCTCCACCGCGCCCCCCTCCAGCGACAGGTCCTCGTGCGTGCAGATCGCCGAGAGGGCGCAGATCTCTCCGTCCACCTCGCACAGGACGATCTCGCGGCCGTCGACCTCGAACGCGCGCGCCTCTCCCCCCGAAACCGCCCGGACCAGCGCGACCGGAAGCTCCGTCATGAGGCGCCCTCTCCTTCTCTGGAGGGCACGGGGTTGCACAGCGTGAGCAGAAAGGCGCCGCCTCCGTTCGAAGCCACCGTGTGCGGCACCCCGGGGCCGGCCGAGAGGACCTCCCCGGGTCCGATCTCGTGCACCTGCCCCAGCGCCGTGAAGCGGATGCTCCCTTCCACGGGCTGGATCGTGATCGGTCCGTCGGCGCTGTGCTCCGAGATCTCGCCTCCGGGCGCCAGCACGACCAGGGTGACCCGGAGCGGTCCGGACTTGATCAGCGTCCGGGCGTTGCGCCCGCTGCGCTCCAGGATAACGGCGTCCGCGGTCTGGTCGAGCTCCTCCTGCAGATCGTGCAGCAGGATGTCCCCGCTCAGGGGTCTCTCGATGGATGGCATCACGCCTCCTCGGCTGGTGGATGGAACGTGGAAGAACATGGAGTACCGCCCCGGTAGGAACACGAAGCGTCACCGGCCGGGATGTAGCTGACGCGGGTCAGGCGCTCGCCCAGGAGCTCCGTGACGAACCCGATCTCCGCCCGGCAGGGAATCTTCGTCACCTCGACCAGCTCGCGGAGGGGACAGTGGCAGAGGCGGAGCTTCGGTCCGTCCGGCGATTCCTCGACGAGCGCCATGAAGCCCAGCTCCGTGAGGATGCGCGCCACCTCGTCCAGTCGCTCACGCCCCTCGAGGTGCGCGACGCGGGCCATCGACTCCGCCCGGCGCTCCCCGATGAATCCGTCGAAGAACTCGCGGAGGAGGGACTCCTGCCCGCTCTCCCGCAGGTGCGTCGCCAGCGCTCGCAGCACCTCGCCCTCGCGGCGCGGAAAGAGGCT
>JBBDIW010000057.1:0-24430 GCA_040880165.1 Gemmatimonadota bacterium
CGGTGGTGATCCCCTGCATGATCAGGTTCGGCGCGGCGCGGTAGCGGGCGTCCGGATCACGGAAGCCGCCCCGGGCGCGGGAACCGTCGTCGGCGTGCGAGTGGATGTCGATGAAGCCCGGCGCCACGACCTTGCCTGTCGCGTCCACCGTACGGTCGGCGGTCGCGCCCGAGAGCCTCCCCACCGCCACGATCCTCCCGTCGCGCACCCCCACGTCGCCGGAAAACCAGGGGTTCCCCGTCCCGTCCAGGATCCGACCGCCGGTGACCAGGAGGTCGAAGTGTTCGCGAGCCTGGGGCGTGGCCTGCGCCGCCGCCGAAGCGCCGAGAAGGAGGGAGCCGCCCAGCAGGAGAAGAAGCGGGCGGAGCGGGTGAAGGAGGCCGAGGGCATGGAAGGGATGGCGCATGAACTTCTCCGGGAGTGCAGATCGTGAGAACGGCGGCGGGCCGGTGCCGCATCCAGAAGACGCGTTCGGCACCTTCCGCGCAACTCCGGGGGGGAAGCCGTGGGGCGCCGGTGGCGCAATCTTCCGCCGTTTGCGACGCACCGAAGGTGGTGCCCGTAACGCGGCTCGCCCCATTACTCGGACACGCTCCTAGACTTCCAGGCCGGCCATGATCGTGGAGAGCCGGATGAAGCTCTCCGGCGAGAACGTTTCGGGACGCCGGGTGAGGTCCATGCCGGCCTCCGCCTGCAGTCGCTCCACCGCTTCCCTGGAGAGCGCCAGATCGGGGTGGTCGCGCAGCGTCTTCTGGAACTGCTTCCTCCGCCACTGGAAGGCCGCGCGGGTGAGGGTGCGCAGCCGCTCCTCCTCGTCCTGCGAAAGGGGGGGCGGATCGAGTGGCGTCACGCGGATGATCGAGGAGTCGACCTTCGGCACCGGCCGGAAGGCGGTGCGCGGGACCGGAAGAAGCTGCTCCACGCGAGCGACGCTGCGTACCCCGACCGCCAGGGCGCCGTACGCGCCCGTGCCGGCGTCCGCCACGATCCGGTCCGCGACTTCGCGCTGGACCATCAGGAGGATGTCGCGCGCCCGGGGGCGCTCGAGGAACTTGAAGAGGATGGGGGCCGTGATGTTGTAGGGGATGTTCCCGATCACGCGCAGCGAGGAGACGTCGCGGGAGACCGCCGCCAGATCGAGGTCCAGGACGTTGCCGTGGATGACCTCCACCTCCGGCCGCCCGCGATACTCGTCGATGAGCCGCCGCGCCAGCGCGTTGTCGAGCTCGACGAGGATCAGCCGCTCGACCGCCCCCGCGAGGTGCCGCGTGAGCGCCCCCTGTCCCGGCCCGATCTCGAGCACCTCGTCGCCGGGCGTGAAATCGGCGACCTCGATGATCCGGCGCTGGATGTTCCGGTCGACCAGGAAGTTCTGGCCGAGAGCACGCTTCGGGCGTGGTGGTGCCGAGGTCGGCGCGCCGTCCGGTGAATCAGGGTCGACGGGCTCAGGCGTCGAGCCCGAAGCATCCTGCGCGGGGTCGGGAGGGTCAGGCGCGGAGGACAAGCGCGCTCCGATCGTCCGCCGGGATCGTCGCGGCGGGCTCGGCCACGAGCGCGAAAAGAGCCTCCACGAAGTCGGAGGGCGAGGCGTCCCGGAGCCGCACCGCCTCGGCGAGGACGGCCTCCTCGCCGCTGTTGCGCCCTGCGGGAGCCAGGGTGTCCGAGAGTCCGTCCGTGAAGAGGAGCAGGAGATCCTCCCCGGTGCACCACGGCACCGTCCGCTGCTCGTACGAGGCGGGCCCGGCGATTCCCACCGGCGGATCCAGCGCCGGAAGCCGCTGTGGCTCGCCCTCTGCGCGGATGATGAAGGCATGGGGATGGCCGGCGTTCGCGTAGACGAGCTCGCCCTTCTCCGGGTCCACGACGCCGTAGAAGAGCGTCAGGTACATCTCGGTGTTCTCGAGCTCGTCGCGCAGCGCGTCGTCCAGGTAGCGGAGCACGCGCTCCGGCGTCCCGATCTCCGAGGCGTAGATCGTCGCCGCGCTCATCGAGAGCGCCATGATCAGTGCGGCCGGGAAGCCGTGGCTGGACACGTCGCCGATCATTACGCCGAGCCGGCCGCCGTGCAACCGGAAGAAGTGGTAGAAGTCACCGCCCACGGATTCGGCCGGCTCCACCCGCGCGGCCACCTCCGTCTCCCCCTCGAGCGACGGCAGGAGCTTCATCTGGAGGTTGTGCGCGAGCTCCATCTCGCGGGTGACACGCTCCTGCGCCAGGCTCTCCTGGATCAGGCGGTTGTTCTCCAGCGCGGCGCCCACCTGACTCGCGATCGCGGACAGGAGCTTCTGGTCGCTGGCGGAAAAACGTCCCCCGCGCTTCCTGCCGATCAGGTTGATCACGCCGACGGTGCGGGAATCCCCGCTGGGCGGCGTGTAGCGGATGGGCACGGAGAGCACGGAGTCCTGGTTTTCGCCCGGGGTGGCCTGAAGGCCGGGCGCGTCCTCCAGCACGGCGCTCTGGGGGGAAAGAATGAGCGGGCGCCCCTCGCGGAAGACCTGCGAGGTGATCGCATGGGGGTCTCCGGCTTCGATGGGCCCCTCCAGCCCGTCCTCACCCTCGAAGGCGACCAGCTTCAGCACGTCGTCGGGAGGCTGAAAGACCCAGAGCGAGCCCCGCAGGGCACCGAGGACGTCGCAGACCTCCCGCAGGATGGCGCGCGCCGCGTCGTCCAGGCGAAGCACGGATCCGAGCGTCTCGCTGATCGAGTAGAGGAGGTTGATCTCCTCGTACCGCTCCGACACTTCGTAGGTGAAGAAGCCGATCTCCTTCTGATATTCGTAGATGCGGTCGAGCGTCGCCCGCAGGACGCCGGCTGCGGCCCGTGCCCGCTCATCCCGGGGAGATTTGAGCTCGAGCACGAGGCGGGTCTGGTCCAGGGAGGAGACGTCGAAGTGGAGGGAGGCGGGGTCGGGACCCGATCCGGAGTCGGCTTCGCTCCCGTCCTCCGGATAGAGCCGGATGCCCGAGCCCTCGTCGTTCAGCGCCCAGAGGCGGAGCGTGAGGTCGAAGGCGACCCGGAACTCTTCGAGACTCTGCCGGACGGGTTCCGGGAGAAGATCCCGGACGCCCCGGTCCCGCGTCATGCCGAAGCGCCCCGTAGCTCGTTCTGGGGGGCGCCGTAGCGGAGTACGAGGGTGACGGAGTTGCCGCGGTCGTTGTAGCGCACTTCGTCCAGGAGCTTCCGCATCAGGAAGACGCCGCGTCCACCCGACTTGCACAGGTTCATCGGGCAGGTCGGGTCCGGGACCACCTCGGGATCGAATCCATTGCCCTCGTCGGTGACGCAGGCGATGACGGAGCAGCTCTTCACCGTGACCTCGACGCGCACCCGCTTGGCGGGATCCCGGTGGTTTCCGTACAGCATGGCGTTGGACAGGGCTTCGGTGAGGGCGACGCGGAAGTTGAGCCGGAGCCTCTTCTGGTCTTCGCAGCTCGGCTCGCAACGCCGCACCACGAATTCCACGGTGTGCTCGATGGCCTTGATGTCGTTCGGGAGTTCCAGGACGAGGTCAGATCGCATCCGGTCCGTCGGCGAAGGGAGGATTCCGGCACCCACGCGTCGACCGGCTCGATCGAGGAGTGGGGGCCACAAGTACCGATGGCAGGGAGCGCGCCCCCGGCCGTCCAGCCGCTACAGGCCCTTCAGGGCTTCCTCTCGAGTGTCCGTGATGATGAACAGCGTGTCGAGCTTCGTCAGCTCGAAGAGCGTCCGGAGATCCTCGTTCAGTCCGGAAAGCCGGAGCTCTCCCTCCTGCTCGCGGATCTTCTTGGAGAGGCTCACGAGCACGCCCAGACCGGACGAGTCGATATATCCCGTGTTCGCGAAGTCGATGAGGAACTTGCGTTCTCCTCGCTCCAGTTCCTCCAGGACCTTCTGCTTCAGCTCCTGGCGATTTCCGACGATGAGCTGCCCATCGACGTCCACGATGGTGATGTCATCGGACTTCTGGACCTGAAAAACCATGCTGCCTCCGGTAGGGGCTCGTTAGCCACCAGAAAGGATAAACGTTTGACGTCGTGACTGGCAAGCCTTTCGGATCCGGGAGCCGGATCACGACGCTTCGGCCATGAGCGAGGTGATGCAGGCGACATTCACGATGTCCTCCACGTTCGAACCGCGCGAAAGATCGTTGCACGGCCGTCGCAGTCCCTGGATGATCGGCCCGATCGCCTCGGCGCCCGCCAGCCGCTGCACCAGCTTGTAGCCGATGTTCGCGGCGTCCAGGTTCGGAAAGACGAGTACGTTCGCGTGCCCCCCGATTTCGGACCCCGGCGCCTTGCGCCGTGCGACCTCCTCCACCAGCGCCGTGTCGGCCTGGAACTCGCCGTCCGCGCGCACGTCCGGCTCGATCTCCCGGAAGTGGGTGAGCGCGGAGCGCACCTTGTCCACGGCCGGCCCCTGCGCGCTGCCGAGGGTGGAGTACGACAGGAACGCCACGATCGGCTCGTCCCCCACCACCTTTCGCCGCGCCCGCGACGCCGCCACCGCGATCTCCGCGAGCTGCGCCGGCGTCGGGTCGGGGATGACCGCGCCGTCCGTGAAGGTGAGCACGCTCGATCCGCGAAAGGAGGGGAGAACCATGTAGAAGGAGGAGGAGACGGAACGGATTCCGTCGGCGCTCCCGATGCACCAGATCCCCGCCCGGAGCACGTCCGCCGTGGAGTACACGGCGCCCGCCACCAAGCCGTCGGCCTCGCCCATCCGGACCATCATCGCCCCGCGGGTGAGCGGATCGGAAATCCGCTCCTCCGCCTGCGCCTCGGTGAGCTTCCGCGCCCTCCGCAGGGCCATGAATTCACGGACGCATTCCGCGCGCGATGCGTCCGAGGGGTCGGCCGGATCGATGATCCGGACCGCTTCCGCGTCTCCCCCGGCCGCCTTCACGCCCTCACGGACCTTCTCTTCCGGGCCGAGGATGATGGAATCCAGGAGCCGCTCCTCCTGGAAGACAACCACCGAGGCCAGCGTCCGCGGGTCCTCCCCTTCGGGGAAGACGATCGTGCGGGGACACTCGCGCGCCCGCTGCCGGATGGATTCCAGGAAGGTCAAGTGGAGAATTTCCGCTTCAGGGACTGGAGAACCTTGGGCGAGACGAAGTTGGCGACGTCGCCGCCCAGGCTGGCCACCTCGCGCACGAGCGATGCCGAAAGGAAGGAATAGTGGGCGTCGGGGGTGAGAAAGAGGGTTTCCACTTCCCCCCACAGCTCGCGGTTCATCTGCGCCAGCTGGAACTCGTACTCGAAGTCCGATACCGCCCGGAGCCCGCGGATGACGAAGTGGGCGCCCCGATTGCGCGCGTAGTCGACCATCAGCCCCTCGAAGGCGACGCATTCGATCTGGGGCTCGTCCGAGAAGACGTCGGTGAGCAGATCCAGCCGCTCCTCCACGGAGAAGAGCGGCTTTTTCGAGTGCGTTGCGGTGTGCGCCACCGCGATGACCAGGCGGTCCACGATGCGGAGCGTCCGGCGGGCGATGTCCTCGTGCCCCAGGGTGATGGGGTCGAAGGAGCCCGGATAGATCGCCACTACGGAATCCTCTTTCATGCTTCCTCCCCGCCGGGGGGGTCCCCCCCGTCCATGGTGGTCAAGGTGGTGCCGCCGTAGCGGCGCTGCCGGAGCCCCGGAAGTTTCGGAAGCTCCTCGGAGCTGCCGTGCTCCACCCAGAGCTCGCGCGCGAACGGCCGCGCTTGGAAGTGCTCCACGAGCCGCGCCGCCAGCCCCTTGCCGTACGGCGGATCGGCCAGCGCGATGTCGAAGAAAACATCCTTCTTCAGGAAGGTGAAGACCTCCTCGCGCGCGACCGTCGCCCTCTCCTCCGCGCCGAGCAGCGCGATGTTCGCCTCCAGCACCTCGAGCGCGCCTCGCGCCCGCTCCACGAAGACGGCCTCGTCGGCGCCGCGGCTCAGCGCTTCCAGCCCGAGTGCTCCCGAGCCGGCGAAAAGATCCAGCACCCGCGCGCGGGGAATCCGCGGGGCGAGCGACGACATCCAGGCTTCCCGCACGCGGTCCGCCGTGGGGCGCACCTCCAGGCCCTGAAGGGCGCCGAGCCGCCGACCCCGCCACTCCCCCGCGATGATCCTCACCGGCACGCCGTGGTTCGCGGGCCGTTCACGCGCGTCCGGCCGCGGAGCTGGAGGAGCTCGCGGGGCGCGTCACGTTCGTGCCGCACCCGGTCTGCTCGGCGCCTGCGGGACCCGCGGCGTTTGCGGCGTACGGGGGAGGCGCGCCGGAGGGACGCACGTCCACGATGTGCGCCTGGATGGATTCCCGGCCACGGTACGTGTTGCGGGCGAGCTTGAAGGCGACGTCCACCGGCGAGCCATCGAGCTCCTGCGGCGGTACCCGCTCGCAGAGCCGGAAGCCGATCGCCTCGAGTTGCGCGCTCCCCTGGCCGAGCCGGAGCTTCAGGTGCCCCTGCCCCACCGTCCGCGCGGGTCCGACGAGCCGCAGCTCGCGCGCCCAGAAGACAGGGCGGGGATTTTGCATTCCGAAGGGGCCCAGGTAGCCCAGCCAGTGGAAGAATTCGGGGGTGATCTCCGACAGCCCGATTTCGTATTCGGCGGAAAAGGAGGGGAGCAGGGGTGTGCCGGCCAGGCGGCGCGCGGCTTCCGCGTTGAAGGCGCGCCGGAAGGCATCGAGGTCCGCGCTCCGCAGGTCCATTCCCGCGGCCTGGCTGTGGCCGCCGAAGCGCGTGAGGTGTGCCTCGCAGGCACGGACCGCCTCGAAGAGGTCGAAGCCGCGGATGGAGCGCGCGCTCCCCCTCCCGCTCTCGCCGTCCAGCGCCACGAGAATCGCCGGGCGGTGCAGCCGCTCCACGACCTTCGAGGCGACGATTCCCACGACGCCGGGGTGCCACCCCTCCGACGCGACCACCACGCCGAAGTCGCGCTCCGGGTCGAAGTCGCGAGCCAGGAGCGCGAGCGCCTCGTCGAAGATGCGGTCGCTTTCGGTGCGTCGCTCCCCGTTCTCGTGGTCGAGCCGGCGCGCGAGCTCCTCGGCCTCCCCCGGGTCTTCGGTGAGGAGGAGCCGCAGCGCGGCGTCCGCGTCGCCGATGCGCCCGGCCGCGTTGATGCGGGGCGCCAGGACGAAGCCGATCTGTCCCGCCTCGACGGACGCGCCCTCGAGCCCCGTGATGCGGAGGAGGGCGGTCAGCCCCGGCTTCGTCGTGGCGCGGAGGGCGCGCAGCCCGTAGCGCACGAGCGCCCGGTTTTCGCCCTCCAGGGGGACGAGGTCCGCGATCGTGGCGAGCGCCACCAGATCCAGATGGGGAAGAAGCTCCTCCTCCGGGACGTCGAACCGGGCGCCGAGCAGCTGGCACAGCTTGAACGCGACGCCGGTGCCGCAGAGCCCCTTGTCGGGATAGCCGCAGTCCGGTCGCAGGGGGTTCACGACGGCGACGGCGGCGGGGAGGGTGGCGGACGGGGTGTGGTGGTCCGTGACGACGACGTCGATGCCGTGCCCGCCCGCGCGCTCCACCGTGGCGTGCGCGACGATCCCCGAGTCCGCCGTGATCACGAGGGTGGCGCCCCCGTCGCGCGCCACCGCGAGACCGGCCTCTCCGAAGTCGTAGCCGTGCCGGGTGCGGTGCGGCACGAAGGGCACGACGATGCCGCCCAGTCGGCGCAGCCAGCGCGTCAGGAGGGCGGCGGCGGCGACCCCGTCCACGTCGTAGTCGCCGTGCACGAGCATGGTCTCGCCGTCCCGCACCGCCCGCGCGATCCGGTCCGCCGCCGCTTCGGCGCCGGCGAGCAGTTCGGGGGGGTGCAGGTCGTCCAGCACCGGACGCAGGAAGCGCTTCGCGGCATCGACGTCTGCGAAGCCGCGCAGCACGAGCAGCGCACAGAGCGCCGCCGGGAGGTTCAGCGCCTCCTGCAGGTGGGCCACCTCGGAGGCAGGGGGCGGCGCTCCGATGATCCAGCGGGGGTGAAGCGGGGGTGGGAGAGCGCTCACTCCCCTGCTTCGGGCGGAGAAAGAATCACTCCGCACGATTCGCAGCGGATCATCCCCCTGTCCTGGCGCACCTCGTTCTGCTTCTGGAGCGGGACGATGCCGTAGCAGTGCCCGCAGGCCCCGTCCTCCGTCAGCGTCGCGACGACGACCTTCCGACCCCCCGCGCGGAAGCTGTCGTACACCCGCCGCTCCGGCTCCGCGATCCGCCCGATGAAGTCCTCGCGACGGCTCTGAAGCGTCTCGAGCTGCCCGCTGAACTCGCTCCGCTCCTTCAGCAGCTCGTCGCGGCGCGGCTCCACTTCCTCGCGCGCCGCCTTCACCTTCCCCTCGAGCTCCTCGAGCATGTCCTCCGAGCGACGGATCTGGTCCAGCAGCGCCAGCGCCTCCTGCTCGTCGGTCTCCAGCGCCCGGCGCAGCATGTCTGTCTCCGCGCGCACCGCGGCTTCCTCGCGGACGTTCTGCACCGCGTCCAGCCGCTCCTGCATCTTCTTCAACCGCTCGCGCTTTTCGTCCGAGGTCCCTTCCAGCCGGCGCTCGTCCACCTTCATCTGCTTGAGTCGGTCACGGATGGTTTTCGCTTCCTCCTCCAGCACGAGAGCCGGCTCCTCGACCTCTGCCAGGAGCGGATCGAACGCCGCCACCTTCGCCTGCACCTCGTCGATCTCTCCGTCCAGATTCTGGAGCTCTCTCAGCGTTACCTGCGTGTCCTCTGTCATATGCCGCACACTACCTTTCTCTGTGTTCCGTGCGGTGGCTCTTGCGCGCCACCGATGACCAGTCGAGTCCGATCGCCCTTCGCTCTCTGCCGAGCCGAGCCTTCTCCTCGAGAAGTCCCAGCTTTTCTTCCTCGCTGCGTGCCTCGTCCAGACGCTGATTCACGTCGCGCCACTTCCGGTCGAACGCGAGTCCCTCGATCCGGCCGACGGATTCGAGGAAGACGCGCTCTGCATGAACCAGCTCTTCCGTACTGGCCATCAGCTCCTCCAGCCGTCGCGCCGCGGCCTCGTCCATCCCGTCCGGCGCGCGCACCAGATCCGGATCCTCCAGGAGTGCTTCAAAGATGGCACGGTATGCCGGCTCCACAAAGTCGGTGGGCCCGATCCGCTCGGCCGCGCGGTCGATCCACCCCCGGTCCTTGACCAGGAGAAGCAGGAGCTTGCGCTCCGGCCCCATCCCCGGGATCCGGGAGTATGACGCGGGACCCGGGCGGTTCGGGCGCTGGGCCCGGGGCGTGTCGGGTCGCCGCGCTCGCCCCGCCTCCTCCCGTTGCGGCCGGGTACCCGCCGCGCGGCCGTCTCTGCCGATGCCTCCTCCCGGGCCGCCTTCGAGCTCCGCCTCGAGCGTCTCGCGCCTCACCCCCGTCCGGTCCGCGACCTTCGAGACGTAGATGTCCCGCAGGGTCGGGTCGAGCGTCGCCCGGATGGTGGGGAGGAGCCGGTCCACCGCGTCCCGCGTTCCCTCGATCGACCCGAAGGAGTCACGCTCCTCCAGGATCCGCAGCTTCCGCTCGAGCACGTCCAGGGCCTGGGCGAGGTAGCCCTCCAGCCCATCCTTCCCCTCTTTCCGCACCACGGAATCGGGATCCTCGCCTTCGGGAAAGGTGGCCACGGAAGGGTGCACCCCGGCCGCGAGAAGCGTGTCGCCCGCCCGAAATGTCGCCTTCAGCCCCGCGAGATCGCTGTCGAACAGGAGCACCGCGCGCTTCGCGTACCGTCCCACCAGCCGGGCCTGCTCCTCCGTCATCGCCGTCCCGAGCGTCGCGACCACGTGCTCGAAGCCTCCCGCGGCGAGCGACACCGCGTCCATGTACCCCTCCACGACGAGCGCCGCCCCCTCCTTCCGGATCGCGTGCTTTCCCCGCGCCAGACCGTAGAGCACGCTCCCCTTGTGGTAGATCGTCGTCTCCGGCGAGTTCAGGTACTTGGGCGGCGCGTGCCGCCCCGGCTTCGGCTTCGCGCCCGGGACGGACGGGAGCGCCCGTCCTCCGAAGGCGACCACGCGCTTGCCGGTGCCCTCGATCGGGAAGATGATCCGGTCGCGGAAGCGGTCGTACGGCTCCTTCCCCTCGTCGCCGGTGAGCAGCCCGGCCGCGAAGAGGATCTGGTCGTCGATCCCGTGCTTCGCGGCCGCGTCCCGCAGGTTCCGCCATCCGTCGGGCGCGAAGCCGAGGTCGAAGCGCTCGGCGGTCGCCTCGTCGATGCCGCGCTCCTCCAGATACGCGCGGGCGCCGGCGCCGACCTCCGGATCCGTCAGCCGTCCCCGGTAGTAGTCGCGCGCGAATGCATTCGCCTCCCAGAGCGCCCGGTTGGGATCGTCGTCCTGCTCCCCCCGCGCGACCTCCCGGACGTCGACGCCGACGCGGCCGCCGACGTGCTTCACGGCCTCCACGAAATCGAGCCCCAGCCGCTTCATCACGAATGTGAAGGCGTCGCCGGATTCCCCGCAGCCGAAACAGTTGTAGAAGCCCTTGGCGGGCACCACGTAGAAGCTGGGCGTCCGGTCGTCGTGGAAGGGGCACTTGCCCTTGAACTCCCGGCCGGACTTCTTGAGCTCCACCACCTCGCCGACGATGTCGACGATGTCCGCACGGGCGCGCACCTCGTCCACCACGTGATCCGGGATCATGGAAGGCTCACGACCGTGACGCCGGCGCCGCCCTCTCCGGCCCCGCCGACGCGGAACTCCCGGATGCGCGCGTCCTCGCGGAGCAGCTCCTTCACCCGGGCGCGCAGCGCGCCGGTGCCCTTGCCGTGGATGATGCGCAGCTCGGGCAGCCCGCCCACGATCGCGTCGTCGAGCGCTCTTCGCAGCGCGTGGTCCACCTCGTCGATGCGCAAGCCGCGCAGGTCGGCCTCCAGCGAAGCGTCCGGCATTTCGGCGCGCCAGGAGCCGCCGGCCGCCTTGCTGGACGGCTCGACTGCGTCGGCCGCGACGGCCCCACCGGTTCCGCCGCCCCCGTCGGAGGAGCTCGCCGAAGCCGCGGCCGATCGACCGCCGCTCCCACCGCCACGGGACCGGCTCCCCGACCCGTCCCCGGTTCCTCTGGAGCCGCCGCTGCCTCTGCCTCGATCCGTGCCGGCGGGAAAGCCGCCTTGCACTGGCGTGATGTCCGCCAGGGAGAGCCTCATGCGCAGGCCGGAGGCCTCGACGACCACCCGATCGTCCCGCACCTCGAGCACGGTCCCCTTGGCGCCGCTCCCCAGGACGCGCACCCGGTCGCCTTCCCGGACGGGACCGGACGGCGGCGCGTCGCCGTCCCCGCGGCGCGGCACGCCCTCCCGCTGCTCCCGGACCGCGCGCTCGACCCGCTGCCTCGCCCGCCGCTCCCGTTCCCCGCGCGCCTCGGGCGTCGATTCTCCCGCCGCGTCGCGCACCTCCTCGATGGCGCGCTCCACTTCCGCGCGTGCCTCCAGGAGCCGCTGCGCCGCCTCCTCTCGGCTCTTCTGCTCCGCCGTCCGTTCCCGCTCCTGCAAGCCGCTCTCGCGCTCCTCCAGCTCGGCGCGCAGGCGGACGACCTCGTCCCGCTCCTCTGCGAGCGTCCGGACGATTTCCTCCATCTCCTTCTCCTTGCGCTCGAGCTTGCCGAGGAGCTCCTCCACGCTGACCTCGTCGCGCGGCATGTGTCCCTCGGCCCGGTCGAGAATGTCCGCCGGGAAGCCGAGCCGGCGCGCGATCGCGAGCCCGTAGCTCCGGCCGGGGCGTCCCTTCTGGAGCATGTAGGTCGGCTCCAGCCGGTCCGGGTCGAACTGCAGCGACGCGTTCACGATCCCGCTCCCCTCACGGTCCAGCCGCTTGAGCGCGCCCAGGTGGGACGTCACCACGGAGAGCGCCTGCCGCTCCACGAGGTGCTCCAGGACGGCGCGCGCCAGCGCCGCCCCTTCCGTCGGGTCGGTGCCGGTGCCCATCTCGTCCATCAGGACGAGGGAGCCGGGGCCCGCGTCCTCCACGATCTCGCGCGCGTTCGTCAGGTGCGCCGAGAAGGTGGAGAGGCTTTCCGCGATCGACTGCTCGTCCCCGATGTCGGCGAAGATCCCCGTGAAGACGGGCAGGCGCGTCCCGGAGCCGACGGGCGGAATTACGCCGCTCTGGGCCAGCGCGCTGATGAGCCCGATCGCCTTCAGAAAGACGCTCTTTCCGCCCGTGTTCGGGCCGGAGACCACGAGCGCGCGCTCCCCCGGCTCCAGGACGAGGTCGAAGGGGACGACGCGGACGTCCGGACCCTCCAGCAGAAGGGGGTGGCGTCCGTCGGCGATCGCGACTTCGCCGCTCCCGGCGGGAAGCACGACCGGCGCGAAACCACTCCAGCTCCGGGCGGTGCGGGCGCGGGCGTAGAGGGAGTCGAAATCCACGAGGGCCGACTGGCTTCCGGCGAGCAGGTCGGCGATGGGGCGGAGTCCGTCGGTGAAGTCGCGCAGGATGCGGTGTACCTCCTGCGACTCCTCGCGCTCCAGCTCCTGCAGATCGTTCGCGAGCCGGATCGCCAGCGGCGGCTCCACGAAGAGCGTCGCGCCGGTCGCGGATTCGCCGTGGACCACGCCCCCCACCTCGCGGCGCCCCTCCCTGCGGATGGGGATGACGTAGCGTCCGTTCCGGATCGTGACGGAGGCGTCGGGGACGACCCACCGGTCGGAGAGCGTCCGAAGATAGCCCTCGAGCTGCTCGACGATGCGCCCGTTCGCCTGCCGGATCCGACCGCGGATGCCGCGCAGCGTACGGGAAGCGTCGTCCATCACATGCCCCTCGGGGTCGACCGCCCGCTGGACGGCGCCCTCCCGCTCCCGGTCCACATGGAGGCGCTCGCGCAGCCCGACGAGGAGGGGGTAGCCCCCGCCGTCCTTCCCGAACCCCTCGCGCAGGAGCCGAGCGGAAGCGAGCAGCGCGCCCAGCCCCGCAAGCTCCCGTCCCTCGAGCACGCTCCCCGCCAGCCCGAGGCGACGCAGCCCGGTCCGTGCGTCCGGAATGGCGGGTGGCGCCCAGTCCTCCCGGTCCGCCAGCAGCCGCATCGTCTCGGACACGCGCGCCAGCTCGGCGCGGATCGCGTACTCGTCCGTGGAGGGCGCGAGCGCCAGGACGGCTTCTCGGCCCATCGCGCTCGCCGCGCGTGCCGCGACGCTCTCCAGAACGCGCGGAAACTCCAGGACCTCGAGGGCGTGGCGGTTCACCGTGACCTTCGTCCTCCAGCAGCCGGGCGACAGGGCCGCGATGTTCCCGCGTTCCCCTGCCGCTGCGGTGCGCCCGCCGGGGCCGCGCAATGATTCACGACAGCATCTCCCGCACGATCCGATTCGCCTCGCGGCCGTCGAAGAGACCACGCAGGCGGGGCATGACCTTGCCCATGACCGGCCCCACCTCGGCCGGCCCCTCGCGAATCGCCTCCTCCACGATCGCCCGGACCTCGGCCTCGTCCAGCTGCGGGGGGAGAAAGGCGATGAGCACCTCCGCCTCCTTCTCCTCCTTCTCGGCGAGCTCGAGTCGGTCCCCCTGGCGCATCTGGTCGGCCGCTTCCCGGCGCTGCTTGATCGCCTTCGCGATCACCGCCTGGATCTCCTCGTCGTCCAGCGGATGGCCCACCTCGATCTCGCGATTACGGACCTCGGAAAGGGTGGAGCTGAGCACCACCGTGGTCAGACGATCGCGCTCCTTGCGCACCCGGATCAACGCTTCCTGCAATCGGCTCTTCAGGTCTCCGCTCAAGCTCCTCCTCCAGTCGTGCGCCTCGTCCGGCACACCGTGATCCGGTTCCCGCCGATCGACGATCGACGGCTCGATCCCTCTCCCGTATCCTACCCCGGCGGCCACCCGAATTGCCGGCCTCCGAGGAGATGCAGATGGAGATGGAATACGGACTGTCCGGCGCCCGCTCCGCTGTTGAGGACGAGCCTGTAGCCGCTCTCGACGAGCCCCTCCTCGCGGGCGATGTCCCTCGCGGCGAGCAGAAGCTCCCCTATCACGGGCGCGTCGCCGTCCTCCAGGTCGGCCACCGACGGGACGTGCGCCCGCGGAATCACGAGGATATGGGTCGGCGCCTTGGGGTCGAGGTCGCGGAACGCCACGACCCGCTCGCCGTCGTAGACCCGGTCGGAGTCGATCTCGCCCGACGCGATCCTGCAGAAGATACAGCCGGAATCGGTCATCCCTCTTCTCCTCGTCGTGGAAGGTCCCAGGGAGCCATGGGAGGTGCCCCGCTCCACCCCATAGCTTCGCTCAGCGTCCGCCTCACGCGCGGGGCATCGTCGGACTTCGACGGTCGGGCCCGCGCGCCTGTCTCTTCACCTCCAGGGAGGATCCCGCGATGGAACCCTTCGCAGAACGTATGGCCCGGATCGCAAGCCGTCACCCGCTCCCGGCGCTGCCGCTCCAGGAAGTGCGCCACCTCCTGCGCCGCGACACCCCCGGCCCGTCGCCCGACGAGGGCTTTCTTCTGGGCTGGCTCGCGCGGCGTCCCGACCTGTTCCGCATCCTCGATCCCTGGCAGGGAGCCTGGCGCGGCATCCTGGACGTGCGTCCGGAGGACGGCGTCCGCTACCTGCCGTACCTGCGGGAGCAGGGCGTTTCTCCCCGCTGGCCCTGGGTCGTCACGCTCCTCGCCGAAGGACCGGGTTGGTCCGGGGGCGTGGAGGGGCCGCCGCGCACGCGGGGCCTCGCCCGGATGCGCGACAGCCTCCTGGCGCTCTCCCGGGAGGTCGACGGGGACTCCGTGCCCGAGCTGACCCGGTGGTGCCGGATCATCAGGGAGCAGCGGGATCTTCTGGCAAAGCTCGGTCGTCCGGCCGCAAGCCCCTGAAGCGGGCGCTCCACCACTCGTCCTCCCGGTCCTCCTCCTCGAGCCGGAATCCGTGCGGGAGGGCCACCCGGAGGAAGTCGTCGCTCTCCGTCTGAAGGATTCCGCTCACGATGAGCCACCCGCCGGGAGCCAGCGCCGCGGCGAAGCCCGAAAGGAGGGGAATCAGCACGCCGCTCTCGATGTTGGCGATGATGCCGTCGAAGCTCCCCCGGGAGGTGAGGGAGCCGACCGACGCCCAGGTCTCGACGATCTCGACGACCTCGATTCCGTTCAGCGCCAGATTCTCGGCGGCCGCCGCCGTCGCGTACGGATCCCCCTCCACCGCGACGACTTCCCTCGCCCCGAGTCGTGCCGCCGCGATCGCGAGGATGCCGGACCCGGAGCCCACGTCGAGGACGCGCTCGCCGGGCGCCAGCGTCCGGTCCAGCAGGCGGATCGAGCCGCGCGTCGTGCCGTGCTCGGCCGTTCCGAAGGCGAGGCCCGGGTCGATCGTGATCACGATCTCTCCCTCGCGCGGCGGGGGGGTGTCCCAGCTGGGGGCGATCGTTACGCGGTCCGTGATCCGGCGCGGCCGCAGCCCGCGCTTCCAGTACTCGGCCCAGTCCTCCTGCGACTGCCACGCCCACTCGACCTCCAGCGAGGGGATCCCCGTGAGCGCCACGAGCCGCTCCCGCGCCTCCGCCACGAACGCCTCCGCGTCCGGGGGCTCGGGGAGGTGTGTCGTGAACCCTTCCGCGAACTCGGTTACCGCTCGCCCGCCCAGCGCGATCAGCGCCTCCGCAAAGAGGCCTGCCGCGTCGGAATCGGCCGAGGATCCGGCCGCTTCGTCGGGGCGGGAGCCGGCGCCGCCTCCAGTGGTGCCAGGCTCGGCGATCTGTGCATCCGGGCCGGAGCACGATGCGGGGAGCGACGGCCGCACCGTGAGCACGAGCCATCGCTCGGGGACCATCAGGAGGTGAAGGCCTCCTTGACCCTCGACCAGAAGCCGCGTCGGCCACCCCGATCGATCCGCTCGGGAGCCGGGTCCTCCAGCTCGCGCAGCGTCCGGAAGAGCTTCTCCTGTTCCGGGTCCAGCTGTTCGGGCGTCCAGACGACGATGCGAACGAGCTGGTCTCCCCTGCCCCGGCCATTCAGTCCCGGAAGCCCCTGTCCGCGCAGGCGCAGGAGCTCGCCCCCCTGGACGCCGGGGGGAACCGTCAGCTGCACCACGCCCTCCACGGTCGGCACCTCGATCTCGTCGCCCAGCGCGGCCTGCGCGAAGGTGACCGGGAGCTCGAAGACGACATCAGCGCCGTCGCGGATGAATCGCGGGTCTTCCTCCACGTCGAGGAGGACCATGATGTCCCCGCGGGGGCCGCCGCGCGGACCCACGTTTCCGCGGCCGCGCAGCGTGAGAAAGTTCTCCGACGTCACGCCCGGCGGCACCTCGACCTCGATGTCGCGCTCCTGGCGGGTGCGGCCGTCCCCGTGGCACTGCGGACACGGATCCGAGATGACCTGGCCCTCGCCGCCGCAGGTCCGGCAGGGGGCGACGCTCACGAACTGCCCGAAGACGGACTGCTGCGCGTGGCGCTCCTGGCCGGTGCCGCCGCACGTCGAGCACGGGACGGCGCCCTCGCCGCTCGCCGATCCGCTGCCCGAGCAGAGATCGCATTCTTCCAGGAGCGACACCCGGATCGTCTTTTGCACGCCCCGCGCGACGTCGAGAAGGCTCAGGGAAAGGCGCACGCGCACGTTCTGGCCCTTGTGGACGGCACTCCCACCTCCACGGCGGCGCCGCTGCCCGAACAGATCCTCGAAGCCGGCCCCGCCACCCCCGAAATCGCGCATGAAGATCTCGATGGCGTCGGCGAAGTCGAAGCCGCCGAAACCACCCGGTCCGCCCCGGGACTTCAGCCCCTGCTCGCCGTACTGGTCGTAGATCGCCCGGCGCTCCGGATCGCGGAGCACTTCGTACGCCTCCGTGATCTCCTTGAACTTCTCCTCCGCCTCCGCGGAGCCCTGGTTCGTGTCCGGGTGGTGCTCCATCGCCTTCTTCCGGTAGGCCTTCTTGATGTCGCCTTCCGAGGCGCCCCGGGCGAGTCCCAATCTTTCGTAGTAATCAGCCATGTCTGTCCGTCAGGACGGGGTTCCCGTCGGGGCGCGGCTGCGCACCCCCGGAACACCGTCGGGTTCTCATTCCAGAATACGATTGACCAGCGACGAGGTATAGTCCACGATCGCGATCACTTTCTCATACGGCATCCGCGTCGGTCCGATGACGCCGATAACCCCCTTCAGCCCCCCAACCCGGTACTCCGCCGTCACCAGCGTAAAGTCCGAGAGCTCGAGCGTCTCGTGCTCGCCGCCGATCGTGATCTTGAGGCCGGCGTCGTGCACCCGCGCTCCCAGGACCCCGGCCAGAAAGTCGCGCTGCTCGGTCAGTTCGATCAACCCCTTGAGGCTTTCCCCGCTCATGAACTCGGGCTGCGTCGCGAGGATGCTGGCCTGCCCCAGGTGGACCGCCTCGTCCATCTTCGGCGTCTGGAACAACTCGCCGCCGGACTGCATGAAGATGTTGAGCAACTCCTCGGCGCCGGGCTCCCCGTCGGGCGCGGCGTCCCTCAGCCGGTCGGCGAAGCTCTCGCGGATCTCCCGGAGCGTAAGGCCCGCCAGGCGTTCGTTCAGGAGCAGCGTGAGTGTGACCAGCGTGTCGGACGGCACCTCGAAGGGGAGGTCGACGTAGACGGTGCGGACGATGCCGCTCCGGATCGTCGCCACGAGGAGCACCTTGTTCGTCGCCACCTGCAGGAGGTCGAGCTTCTCGAGCACGGCGGTGTCCAGCCCCGGTGCCACCGCGATGCCCAGCTCCTGCGACAGCAGACTGAGCGCGCGCGTCGTGCGCCGCACCAGGCGTTCCACCGCGGACGAGCCTCCCACATCCAGCTCGTGCGCGAGACGGTCCTGTTCCTCGGACGTGAGGACGGCCGGCTCGATGAAGTGGTCGACGTAGACGCGGTAGGCGAGGTCCGTCGGGACCCGACCCGCGGAGGTGTGGGGATGGAAGAGGTACCCCTTCTCCTCCAGGTCGCTCATCGTGTTGCGGACTGTGGCCGCGGAGATCCCGAGTTCGTGTCGACGGGCGACGTTGCGGCTCCCCGCGGGCTCGGCGGTATCCACGTACGTGCGCACCACGGCCTCGAGGACGCGGCGTTCGCGCTCCGAAAGGTCCTGGCCGTAGTCACTCTGCATTTCGCGGTCCTTCATTGACGTTTCCGGGTCCGGATCGAGATCGGGCGACTGTCGGAGGGTGAGGCGGGAAGGCATCGTTCGAGCTCGACGACGAGGTGATCGAGGCGCAGCCACCCCTCCCCGGTGAGCCGTACGACCTCCGGGTCGTCTTCGGCGTACCCCTCGCGAATCCAACGTGCGACGAGCCGCGCCGCTTCCGGCGGAAGGCGGTCCCGCGGCACCCCGCTCCGCGCGCGGAGTCCGAGCCAGAGTCCCTCGAGCCGTGCCTGCTGCACGCTGAGTTCCTCTTCCCCCTCCACCGTCGAATGCCTCGACAAGGTATCGTCTCGGGCTGCCGTACAATATCCCCCCCAGTCGGCGAGGTTCCAGCGGCGTCGCGGCGGAAGATAACTGTGCGCCCCGTTTCCGAGCCCCACGTAGGGACGCCCGGAGAGGTACGCCAGTCCGTGACGGGACTCGCGACCGGGAAGCGCGAACGACGACACCTCGTAATGGTGATACCCCGCCGCGCGCAGCACGCGCGACGCCCGTCGGTAGGCGTCCCGGCTCGCTTCCGGCTCGGGCATCCGCTCCTTCCCGGCCTCCACGTCAGCCGCGAGCGGGGTCCCCGGCTCCACCGAGATCTCCTGCAGCGTCACGTGCGCGGGGCGGAGCGCGGCGACGCGGTCGAGCTCCGCCTGCCAGTCGTGTCCGACCCCCTCCGGCAGGCCGAGCGCGAGGTCCACGTTCACGTTCGCGATGCCCGCGCCCAGCGCGGCGTCCAGCGCCCGGTACGCCTCTTCGGCCGAGTGAATGCGGCCAAGCCAGCGGAGCGCGTCGTCCTGGAGGCTCTGGATGCCGAGGCTCACCCGGTTCACGCCGCTTTCCCGCCACGCCGCCGCGAGCTCCGGCGTCAGGTCCTCGGGATTCGCCTCCGCCGTCCATTCCAGCCCCGGCGAAGCGAGCAGCCGTTCCCCGAAGAGGCTCCGGAGTCCCCGCATCGCTTCCGCGCCGAGCGCGGAAGGGGTGCCCCCTCCCACGTAGAGCGTCTCGAGCCGCCCGATCTGCGGGCCGCCCGCCCCCGTCACGGCCTTCCACTCCCCGCGGATCGCCTCGAGCCAGGGCGAGACCCCGCCCTCCTCGAGCTCCGCCACGGCATAGTCGCAGTACGGACACCGCCGTCGGCAGAAGGGAATGTGGACGTAGACCGAGCGCACCACGTGCGACTCAGGCATCGAACGTTCCGCGCGCGGAGCGGGCGAAGCGTCGGCCGGCTTCCTGGACCACCCACCCCGACAGCTCGAGCATGGAGGCGGCGGCCAGACCGCGGGCGGACGTGAGCCCCGCCCGGGCGATCAGGTCGTCCAGGTGGGAGCCCCCCATTTCCATTTCCTGCCAGAGGAGCCGCGCGTCCGCCCCCAGATACGCCGGCGGCTCGCCGGGATCTTCGGTCACGTCGATCCCGCCCTCCGACCACCTCAGCTCCTTGAAGATGTGCGCGACGTCCGTCACCAGCTTCGAACCGTCGCGGATCAGGTCGTGGCACCCTGCGCTCCGCCCGTCTTCGACGGAACCCGGGAGCGCGAAGACCTCCAGCCCGAGCGAGGTCGCGTGCCGGACCGTGTGGAGCGCTCCGCTCTTCGCGGCCGCCTCCACGACGACCACACCTCCCGACAGCCCCGCAATGACCCGGTTGCGACGGGGAAAGTGATGCGGAAGCGCGCCCTCGCCGGGGAGGAATTCCGAGACGACGAGCCCCTTCCGCACGATCTCGCGAAAGAGTCCCCGGTTCGACGCGGGATAGGGGACGTCCAGCCCGGAGCCGAGTACCGCGATCGTGCCGCCGTCCGCATCGAGGCACCCCCGGTGCGCCGCCGCGTCCACACCCCGGGCCATGCCGCTCACGACCACGACGTCCCGGGCCGCGAGATCCGCCGCGAGCGCCGCCGCCACCCGCCGGCCGTAGCCACTCGCCCGGCGCGCGCCCACGATTGCCACCGACCTCCGCTCCAGGAGCTTGAGGTCGCCCTTCAGGAAGAGGACGGGCGGGGGAACGAAGTGTTCCCGGAGCAGCTTCGGGTAGCCTTCCTGCCCGAGGACGAGGGTCGTGAGCTTCAGCTCCGCGACCCGCCGCATGATCTCGTCCACGCGCTGGTGCACGTCGGCGCGGTCCCGCTCTGCCGCCGCCGCGCGGCTCGTCCATTGCGCGAAGTCGGTGCGGGCCGCGGCGAGCGCGTCCTGCGGAGAGCCGAATTCCTCGACGAGCCGCTTGACCGTCAGGTCTCCCACGCCCGGAAGGAGCCGCAACCGCAGAAAGGCGCGCGTTCTCCACTCCACCTCCCTTCTCCCCTTCAGGAGACGTCCCACCACGCCTCCTCCGCTTCCTCGTCCGACTCCTCCTTCTCCGTGCGGCGTGTCCGGGCCCAGAGCGCCTCGAGCAGCGGCTGCAGCCCTGTGCGCGTCACCGCCGAGATCGCGAACGTCGCCCATGCGTCGGGGGCGTCGATGGTCGGCGGCTCGTCGTCGGGCCCCACCAGGTCCATCTTCGTCACGACGACGCAGTGCGGCCGCTCGGCCAGGTTCACCGAGTGGCTGGCCAACTCCGCCCGGAGTCGCTCGTAGGCGGCCTGCGGATCCGGGGAGTCGGACGGGACGAGCAGCGCGAGCGTCCGGGTCCGCTCGATGTGCCGCAGGAACTGGAGCCCCAGACCCTTCCCCTCGTGTGCCCCCTCGATGATGCCCGGGATGTCCGCCACCACGAAGGAGCGGAAGTCGGAGAGCGAGACGACGCCCAGGTTCGGCGTGAGCGTGGTGAAGGGGTACGCACCGACCTTCGGGCTCGCGCCGGAGACGGTGGCGACGAGGGTCGACTTGCCCGCGTTCGGCTCACCCACCAGCCCGACGTCCGCGATGAGCTTCAACTCGAGCTCGAGCGTGCGCGCCTCCCCCTCCTCCCCCGGCTCCCAGTGGGTGGGCGCCTGGCGGGTCGCGGTAGCGAAGCGCGCGTTGCCACGGCCGCCCCGTCCGCCCTTCGCGGCGACGAACCGCTCCCCCGGGGTGAGGAGCTCTCCCACCACCTCGCCGCTCTCCGCGTCCTTCACGATCGTGCCCGGCGGAACCGACAGCTCGAGGTCCTCGCCACGGCGACCGCTCTTGTTGCTCCCCCCGCCGTGCTGGCCCCGCCCCGCGGCGTACCGGTGCCGGTAGCGGAAGTCGAGCAGGGTGGAGAGCTGCGGATCCACCACGATGATGACGCTCCCGCCGTCGCCGCCGTCTCCGCCCGCCGGGCCGCCGCGGGGCACGCCGGATTCACGGCGGAACGCCTCGGAGCCGGAGCCCCCGGTGCCGCCTTCCACTTCGATGACCACGCGATCGATGAACATGTCTTCCCTTGATGATCCGTTCCCGGGCGGACCCGCCGCCCTCGGTTTTCCGCGAACCAGTTCTGCGAGGCTGCGTCCCGATCCCGGCGCGGGGCTTCGCCCGCACACACTCCCGGCAATCGAGACAAGGTGTGGCACAACGTGCCAACCATTGCCCGCCGAGCGGCCCATTGTTCGATTCGCCACCTATAGCGTGGCGAATTCCCCCCCCGAATCCGCATCCGTCGACCTTTCGGGGCGACTTGTGCCCGTATAGGGTGGCGAACATGCCAAACGAGTCGGCGGGCCGTCGCTTTTGGCGGCTTTGACCCCTGGTTCTCGCACGGTTGTCCGGTCGCGAGACGGCCACCCCGTTTCCGGGTCAGTTTTTCGCGGCCCGAGCCCGCTCTGCCCGCTCCGACACCTCGCGCCAGACATCGCGGGCGGCGCGCCGCGCGTCGGCGCTTGCGAACGATCCCGCGAGGGCGACCGCCGCCGCCACTTCCTCTGCCCCGGCCCCCGCGTTCAGCGCACCGCGCAGATGCGAGTAGAGCTGCCTCGGCGTCGCGAGGACGACGAGCAGCGCCACGATGCAGAGCTCGCGGAGCCGTAGCGGGAGCCCGGGCCTTCCCAGCACCTTTCCATACCCTTCCGTCACCATCCACGTCTCGAGCTCCGGATGGAGCGCGCGCACGTTTTCGCGGAGCGCCGGATACTGCCCTCCGTACACCGTGCGGCACACCTCTCCCCCCCGCTCGCGCCACGCGTCCGGATCCACCGGGGGCGCCTCCGTCGCCGTCGCGGCCTCCAGGAGCCGCCAGCGTGCGAAGCCATTGAGAGCCACGGGGTATCCCAGAAAGAGGTAACTCTGGAGCAGCACCTCCTCGATCTGCTCGGATCCCGCCACCGCACGCGCCTCCGCCAGCGCGCGGTCGAGCGCCCCTTCGTCCCGCGCGGCCAACGCGGCGCTCACCCGGACCAGGGCCTCCTCCGCCGGCGCCAGCGCACCCGCCGCAGCGGTATCCGCACCGGTCACGGGCCCGCCACCCCCTTCACCGCTCCCCTCCGCTCGAGCGAAAAGGTCGCTTCGACGCTTCCGGTCACCTCGCCCAGCGTGTTCCGGATCTCGGGCGTCCGGAACGACCGGAGCGCGTCCAGCTCATCCGCTGACAGCAGCTTCAGCTCCTCCAGCACCCGCACGAGCGCGGCGTCGCTGGCCCGCTTCGCCCCGTCTTCCACCTTGAGCGCGATCCCGATGCCGGAACCGGGAACGCCCGCCCCGTACACCCCCTCCGCACCCGTTTTCACGAAGATGCGTCCCCCCGCGGCCCGCATCAGGTCCGTGCACAGACGCCCCGTCCCGGCGATGCAGAACGGATGTTCGGTCATCGAGCGCACGATCCGTGCGACACCCGCGTGCTCCCCGGCCGCGCGAGCGAAGCGGGCGAAGGAGCCGGCCATGCGCGCGAGCGGCACGGCGAAGCAGACCACGCCGCAGCCGTCGAGTCCGGTGCCGACGTCATCCTCCGGCACCCCGGACCAACGCGCGATCTCCTTCAGCATCCTCCCCTGCACCGGATGATCGGGGCGGGTGTACCCCGCCGTCGGCCAGCCGTGAGCGAGCGCGAGCGCGAGCATTCCGGCGTGCTTTCCCGAGCAGTTGTTGTGGATCGGCCCCGGCTCCTTCCCCGAACGCAGCAGTGCCGCCGTCTCCCGCGCCGGAAACGGGAGATGCGGTCCGCACTCCAGCGCGTCCTCCCCGATGCCCGCCTTCGCGAGGATCGAGCGCGCGAGCTCGAGGTGCCGCGGCTCGCTGTTGTGCGAGGCCGAACAGATCGCGAGCTCCTCCCCCGTCAGCCCCAGCCGGTCTGCCACTCCGTCCTCCACCAGCGGCAGCGTCTGGAAGGGCTTCGCGGCGGAGCGGTAGAACGTCGCGTGCCGGACTTCGCCCACCGAGGCGAGCAGCTCGCCCTCGGCGTCGACGACGGCGACGTGCACCCGGTGCACCGACTCCGTGATTCCGCCCCGCAGAACCCGAAGGTCCCCTTCAAGAAACATACAATCTCCGTCCATCGGAATGGGAATCCGGGCCATGCCGGATTCGGGACACAGGGATGATCGCGATTTCGGGGCGTTCCGAATAGTGCGAGGTGGGCGGGGCTGGCCCGATGACGCTGTGCTCTGAAGGCATGCGCGGCGCGGCACAAGGAGCGCCCGCTCCCCCCCGACAGCGACGCCCCCACAAAGTGACTCCTGGACGCAGCCTGGAACGTGACTGGGGCAGTTGGGTGGAATAATTCCACTGAAGTGCCCGTCGCCGGAGCGGCTCCCGCAGGGAAGGTCACCTGGTGTGGGTCTGAAGATCATTCCGCCCACGGGGAGCCCGATCCCCCTCCCTGCGCGGCCCGGGACCGGGAGCGGGTCCGCTGGAACGGAATCTGCGATTGGAAGACCGAAAGACGAAGGACTCGCCAGGGACCACCATCCTGCGACCGGGGAACGCGAGCGATGAGCGAGAGAGAGTACGAGCCGATCCCCTGTTCAGTGCACGACAAGCTGGAGGATACTTCCGTGCGCGGGACGGTGGCGCACTTCGTCGTCCGCGAGGAGAGCGGGGAGACGCGCGAGATTCAGGACCGGGTCCGCGATCTCTTCGCGCGCGACGGCGTGGAATACATGAAGACCGCCGAGGGGCTCGAGATCCCGCTGGACCGGCTCGAGTCCGTGAACGGAGAACCGGTCACCTGTCGAAAGGCGGAAACGTAGAAAGGGCATGCATCCGGCGCGAGGACTACCGTGGGAGCGCGATTATCGCCGTGCGCTGCACCGACCCGCGCGGGCACGGGATCAGCCGGGGAAGCCTCCGGCGTTGACCCAGATGAGACGGAGGCCGAGCACGACCAGGAGCACCGCGAACATGCGCCGCAGGAGGACGACGTTCACTCGCTGGTTCAGCTGCGCGCCATAGCGGGCGCAGAGGATCGCTCCGGGAAGCATCGCGAGGCCCGCGGGCACGTGGACGTACCCCATCGTTCCGGGCGGAAGTCCGGTAACGGCCCACCCGGCCACCGCGTACGTGAGGATCCCGGCGGGCGCGGCGAAGGCGATGACGCCGATCGAGGCC
>JBBDIW010000058.1:0-3752 GCA_040880165.1 Gemmatimonadota bacterium
GGCGGCTCCGGCGCAAGCTCGACCTGTGGACGTACGTGGGCGTGGTGTACGGCGTCGCGGCCGCGGTGCTCTCGGCGGCGATCCTGCTCACCCCCGCCGTCTCGCTGACCGGGTACGCGCGCGCGGACTGGCTCGTCTTCCTGGCGCTCGCCGCGGGCCCGATGATGCTGGGGCACACCGGCGTCAACTACGCGCTCCGGTACATCCCGGCGTACATCGCCAACCTCGCCGTTCTCGGGGAGCCGGTCGGGGCGATCCTCCTCGCCTGGCTGCTGCCGGCCATTCGAGAGGTCCCGCCGGTCCAGACGCTGGTGGGGGGGGCGCTGATCCTGCTCGGAATCGCCATCGGCTCGCTTCCTGGCAGAGGTGGACGCCGTTCTCCGCCCCCGCCAGATTAGGCCATGCCATCTCCTAGCCGTTCGATCCGTTTCCGGTGCCGCCCCCGCGCAGCCGCTTCCGCCTTCTGCACGGGCGGTCCTGGCTTCCGTGCGGCCCGTCCCCTGGCCGTCGCGACCCTCCTCATCGCCGGCGCGATGGCGGGGTGCGGCGACACGTCGGACGCGCTCACGGATGAAGGCGTCTCGCTCGAGCTCGCCCGGCACCGGCACGCCACCATCCACGACCTTCGCTACCACGTCGCCCTCTCCCTCCCGCAGGCGCGCTCGGAGCCGATCGAGGGCGGCATCCGCATCGAGTTCGGGTGGGTCGATGCGCGGCGCAACCCGGTCGTGCTCGATTTCCAGCGCCCGCAGGAGCGGGTCCATTCGGTGCGGGTGAACGGCGAGGCGGGGGAGTGGGACGCGGTGAACAACCACCTGGTCGTCCACCCTTCCGCGCTCCTCGCCGGAGAGCGGAACACGATCGACATCGATTTCACCGCCGGAGACGGCTCGCTCAACCGGAACGACGAGTACCTCTACACGCTCTTCGTTCCCGACCGGGCGCACCACGCGCTTCCCCTCTTCGATCAGCCGGATCTGAAGGCGCGCGTCATGCTGTCGCTGGAGCTTCCCGCGCACTGGAAGGCGGTGGCGAACGGACGGTCCACGCTCCGCCCCGAACAGCTGGACGGGCTCTTCGCGTCGCATCCGGAGGCCGAAGAGGACGGCCCGCTGCGCCGGACCGTGCACTTCGAGGAGACCGAGCCGATCCCGAGCTACCTCCTGGCGTTCGCCGCGGGCGACTTCATGACGGAGACGGCGGTGCGCGCGGGGCGCGAGATGACGATGTACCACCGGGAGACGGACCGGGGGAAGGTCGCGCGGAATCGGGAGGCGATCTTCGATCTCCACGGCACCGCGCTGGAGTGGCTCGAGTCGTACACCGGAATCCCGTACCCCTTCGGGAAGTTCGACTTCGTCGCGGTGCCCTCCTTCCAGTACGGCGGAATGGAGCACCCGGGATCGATTCTCTACCGGGAGTCGAGCCTCTTCCTGGATGAATCCGCCTCCCAGGCGCAGATGCTCGGGCGGGCCAGCGTGATCGCGCACGAGACGGCCCACATGTGGTTCGGCGACCTGGTGACGATGAAGTGGTTCGACGACGTCTGGACCAAGGAGGTCTTCGCCAACTTCATGGCCGCGAAGATCGTGCACCCGTCCTTTCCGGACATCGACCACGACCTCCGCTTCCTGCTCGCCCACCATCCGACCGCGTACGCCGTGGACCGCACACCCGGCGCGAATCCCATCCGCCAGCCGCTGGAGAACCTGAACGAGGCGGGCTCGCTCTACGGGCCCATCATCTATCAGAAGGCGCCCATCGTCATGCGGCAGCTCGAGCTCATCCTGGGCGAAGCGGGGTTTCGCGACGGCATGCGGGAGTACCTGGACGCGTTCCGCTACGGAAACGCGACCTGGCCGGAGCTGATCGAGATCCTGGACCGGCGCTCGACGGCGGATCTCGCCTCGTGGAGCCGGGTGTGGGTGGAGGAGCCCGGGCGCCCCGAGGTGAGCGCGCGCCTGACGCTGGACGACGGCGGGCGGATCGCGCGGCTGACGCTCCACCAGGAGGACCCGGAGGGACGCGGGCGCCTCTGGCCCCAGGCGCTGGCTCCGGTACTCGGCCAGGGGGCGTCGGCACGCCGCTTTCCGGTCGCGCTGATGGGGGACTCGGTGGAGGTCGCGGAGGCGGTCGGACGCGCCGCGCCCGACTATCTCCTGCCGGACGGAAGCGGGACGGGGTACGGGCTCTTCCGACTCGACACCACGACGCGCGGCGCGCTGCTGGCGTCGCTCCCTGGGGTGGACGACGCGCTCGCGCGGGGCACGGGGTATCTCGCGCTCTTCGACGCCGTGCTGGAGCGCGAGGTTGAGCCGGAGCGCTTCCTGGACGTCCTGGTGCGCGGGGCGGAGGGCGAGGAGGACGAGCAGAACCTCACGCGGATCCTGGGCTACCTCGGCACCGTCTACTGGAACCTGCTCCACGACGACGCGCGCAGGACGTGGGCGCCGCACATCGAGGCGACGCTCTGGAACCGGGCCCTCGCGTCCGACTCGTCCACCATGATCGCCACGCTGTTCAACGGCTACCGCCGAGTCGCGACGACGGACAGCGCGCTCGCCCGCCTGGAGCGGGTGTGGAGCCACGAGGAGGAGGTGCCGGGGCTCCCCCTTTCGGAGAGCGACGAGATCGACCTCGCCCTCCGGCTCGCCGTCTCGGAGCATCCCGGGTGGGAAGCCATCCTGCGGCAGCAGGCCGACCGGATCGAGAACGCGGAACGGGCGGCGCGCTTCGCGTTCCTCCTCCCCTCGGTGGACGCGGATCCGGCCGTGCGGGAGGCCTTCTTCGAAGGGCTGCGCGACCCGGCCGCGCGGAGCCGGGAGCCGTGGGTGCTGGCGGGGTTGTCGTATCTGAACCACCCGCTGCGGGCGGCGCACGCGGAGCGCTTCGTGCGCCCGGCGCTCGAGCTGGTTCCCGAGATCCAGCGCACGGGTGACATCTTCTTTCCGGGGCGCTGGCTCGACGCCAGCCTGGGCGGGCACAACTCGGAAACGGCCGCCGCGATCGTCCGCGACTTTCTGGAGGAGCACCCGGACTTCCCGCCGAGGCTCCGGGCAAAGATCCTGCAGTCGTCGGACATGCTCACGCGGGCCGCCGCGATTCTCGAAGGCACGTCGCGGCGGCGCGAGCTCACGTTTCGCTCCGGGAGTTTCTGACATGCACCCGAGGACGCCCGCCGGGCGCTTCGCCGCCCACGGCGCGCTTCTCTTCCTTCTTCCGTTCGCCACCGGCTGCGGGCCCGGCGCGGCCGGAACGGCTGCCGTGGACGACGCCCTCGCCGCACAGATCCAGGCCGCCCGGCTCCCGGACGGGCTCCTGGACAGCCCGGAGCTCCGGAGGATCGTGGATCTGCAGGTGGCACGCGACGCGGAGGGGCTGATCGCGCAGCTGGCGGACGGGAGCCCGTCCGTCCGCGCGCGAGCGCTCCACGCCCTGGCCTCGGTGCAGGACAGCGCCGCGGTGCCCGCCATCCTGCCCCTCCTGCGGGACCCGGAGTGGACGGTGCGGCGCGACGCGGCGCTCGCCCTGGGCCAGGCGCGGACGGGGGTTTCGGCGTCCGCCCTGCTGGAGGCGCTGGAGCGCGAGGAGGGGGCGGAGGTCCGACGCCGTCTGACGGAGGCGCTTGGGAAGGTGGGGAGCGCCGCCGCGCTCGCGAGGCTGCACGACGCCGCTGCGAGACCGGGGGAGGCGGCCGAGCGGATGCTCGCGTACGCCCGCTTCGGCATCCGGGACGTGCACCACCCGGCCGT
>JBBDIW010000059.1:0-23867 GCA_040880165.1 Gemmatimonadota bacterium
CAACATGCAACCCCCCTGCGCCCGGACCACCTGCCTTGCGGCAGGCGGTGCCCTTGCAGGCAGCACGGGCTCATCTTCGTCGTTGGAGCTCCTCGCCATAGCGAATGCCATGCCTGGTGCTTCGCGCTCCGCGCTCAGGTGCCGCGGACCGAGGCAATGCGAGCCGGCCATGCGTGTGGCCGCGACGTTCGCTCCGCCTGGAATCTGAACCCGTGCTGCCTGTAACAGGACCCGCTGTACTTCTTCAACGGCTTCTAAGCGAACGAAACGAACGCTGACCTCCTGGAGTCCCACCGTGGCCCGATCCAGAGAATCTCGCGACGACGACCCGCAACGGCGCGTCCGATTCGAATCCTGTGAAGTCGAAACCTTCCCCGACAGTCGCTGCCGGTGCCGGGTGACGCTGAAGTGGAGCGACGGCGCACAGTACAGCGGAGAAGCCGAAGGGACGGAAACCCAGCAGGGCCGTCTGCGACTCGGGGCGCTGGCCTGCCTGCGCGCGGCGGAAGCGGCCACGGGGGGGGGGCTCGTACTCGAGCTGCGGGGCGTGAAATCCGTGCGCGCGTTCGACGCCTCCGTCGTGATCGTGTCCGTCCGGGGACGCAGCGCCGACGAACGCTACGAGCTCCTCGGTTCGGCCACGTCGCCGGACATCGAGGCCGAGGCCGCGCGCGGCTCCGTTCGCGGCGCGGCGCTGGCCATCCTCGACGCGACAAACCGGGTCCTGGGAAAGTTCGTCGACTGAAGTCGCTCGACTACCGGTTTGACGCCGACCCGCCGGGTCGGCGGACGTACGTCTGCCATTCTCCCGGCCGCACCGGCACGTAGAGCACGACGAAGGGCGGAAAGTCGTCGATCCCGGCGAAGAGCGGGATGCCCTGGAACTCGCCCACCCGCATGATCTCGCCGCAGCTCATCGTCCGCGGCCCGTCCTCCATGCGGTACTCCGCCTCGTCGAAGTCGATCACCGCGCCGCTCCGGTACCACTCCCGCCCCTCCGCATAGCTCCCGGCGAAGACCAGCGTCGAACGGAGCGCGCCGATGGACACGAAATCCGGTCCCACCAGGATGTCTCCGTCGGCGGTGATCCGGACAGGCACCGACTGGCCCGTGGAAAGACAGAGTTCCTCCGACCGCCCCGGGGGTGGCGCCGGCGCCACTTCGCGCACGACGATCACGGTGTCCGGTGGGGGCGCGGGGAGCCGGACCGTGTCCGCGTCCGCCCGTTCGTCGATGAGCGACGGCCAGCAGCGCACCCGGTCCAGGAACGATCCGGACCGCGAGCCCGCCGGACAGGCGGCCACCGACGCGACGAAGCCCACCTTCCTGCTCCGGTACGCCGAGAGATCCTCTCCGTAGTTGGTACCCAGGATGAAGACACCCGCCCGCAAACCGCCGAAGTCGAGCTGCACCCCCGTGTTCAGGTCGAAGCCGTTGTAGTCGCCGATCAGGTTCAGGAGGAGGTTTTCCCCCAGCTCCACATGGGCCGCGGCGCCCCCGATCCAGCCGCCGGACGAGGATCCCGCGTAGTGGTCGAGCTCCGTCCCGCCGGAGAAGAGCCCGCCACCGTATCCGAGCGAGAGGGAGAGATCGTACGGAGGAACGAGGGGAAGCTCCCCGCCGGGAATCAGCACGGTGGCGATTCCGTAGGGCGTGAAGGAGGTGGACAGGCCGGCCGCCGGTCCGCCCTCTTCCCGCCGAAAGCGTGGATCGGCGAAGCCCAGCCGTGTCGGCTGGCTCCCGGGGGCGTCGTCGAAGGACGGCGACGAGACGTACCGGCCTCCCACGGCGAAGCCCAGCCCGCGCTCGCCGGGGCGCAGGAGGGCCAGCTGTCCGAAGCCGCCGATCAGCTTTCCGCCGTCCCCGCCGAAGCTCTGAAAGGTGAGTCCCGCCTCGGCGCGGTCGAAGAGTCCGAGCGCGAGCGAGCCGTCGGACATCCACTCGTTGCTGCGAAGGGGTTCACCCCCGTCGGCTCCCACCCGCCGGAGTCCGGCGCGGAAGGCGGAGTAGGTGCCGGTGAAGGTCAGGTGCGGCAGCACGGTCGCCGCCGGCACGTCGAGGTATCCCGAGCCGTACCGCAGGGTGCTGGGCAGCTTCGTGTTGGGGCTGTCCGGCTGCTGTGCCGACGCCGTGGCAACCGACAGGAAGGGAGCCAGGACGAGCGTGACGCACGCGGCGGCGCGGGCGATGGAGCCGGCACCCCGGGCGCCGCGGCGCGATGTCCTGGCCAGGTTGCACTCGATCATTCGGATGCCCGATTCTCCATCGTCCGCTCGATCCGCCCGAGCCGCCGGGCGATGGAGACCACCCACCCGAGAATGAGGAGCCAGGCCGCGGCGTATGCCAGAAAGACGTGCCAGTAGGGCCGGAGCGAGGGGACGCTTCCGCCCCCCTGCGCGAGCAGCGTCGTGGCGTCGGCGGCGAGCAGTCCGAACGCGAGGGCAAGGGCGGGCAGAAGGCCGCGCGAGATCGTTCTCATGAATCCTCCGATGCGTGCGTGCCCGGGTCCCGAATGGAACCGGGCCGGCGTGTCAGGCGAAGCGGGAGCGACGGCGCACGGAGCGCCGCTGCGGGCGTCGCAGAGGGCGAAGGTCAAATCGACGGATGCCGTGGCGCGGCGGCGGTTCATCGTCCGCCCCCGGTCGCGTGATCACGCGGACGCGACGGACCGCTCCCCTCGAACGCGCGGTCCGCGTCCCGGCGAGCCAGCGCCCGGTGATACTCCAGTTGCGCGACGGCGTAGCGGAAGAGAAAGAGCGAGAGGAAGACGAGCGTGAACGCGAGCATGCCCGTCAGCAGCGTCGTCAGCATGTCGGGATGAAGCGTCGGCCCCTCCGCCTTCAGCACCACCGGCTCCGGGTGGAGTGAGCGGAACCAGACCACGCTCAGGTGGATCACGGGGATGTTCAGGGCGCCGATGATTCCGACGACCGCCGCGAAGCGCTTGCCCTGCTGCGCGTTCTCCGTGGAGGAGCGCACCAGGAAGTAGCCGAGATAGATGAAGAAGAGGAGGAGCGTGAAGGTCAGCCGCGGCTCCCATGTCCACCAGGTGTTCCACGCGATCTTCCCCCAGAGCGGCCCGGTGATCAGCACGATCGCGGTGAAGAGGATCCCGCCCTCCGCGGCCGCGCGGGCCGCCATGTCCAGCTTCTCCTCGCCCAGCCAGAGATAGACCGCGCTGCACAGCGCGACGATTCCGAAGGCCAGGTAGGCGACGAGGGCGGCGGGAAGATGGATGTAGAAGATCCGCTGCACGATGCCCATCGACGCCTCGGTCGGCACCCAGAAGAATACCTGCCAGTGAAGAACGAGCATCGCGAGGACGCCCAGTACGCCCAGCGCGAGCGCGAGCAGGCGGGTGCGGCTCGACATGTTCTATTCCTCCACGATGAATCGGAAGAGCGTGGTCCCCCCCGCGAGGGAGATCAGGGCGAACGCCCCCAGCATGCGCAGGCTGCCCGAGACTTCCGCCGGCGGAAGCCCCGCGAAGAGGGCAGCCGTCGCCGTCACCCCGTAGATAACCATCGGGACGAGGAGAGGGAAGACCAGAATTGGGAGGAGCGATTCCCCCATCCCCGTGCCGGCCGAGATCGCGCTGAAGAGCGTCCCCAGCGCGACGAAGCCGAGCACCCCCAGGAGGATCACGGCGACGAGCGCCAGCGGACTCCGGCCGAAGTCGAGCGAGAAGAAGAGCCCGAAGATTCCGAAAATGAGGAGCACGACCGCGGATAACAGGACGAAGTTCGCCACGACCTTCGAAAGATAGAGCGCGTCCCGCGGAACCGGGCTCAGCAGGAGCCCCTCGAGCGCCCCGTCCTCGCGCTCCATCTGGAACGTCCTCCCCATTCCCATGAGTCCCCCGAAGACGATCGTCAGCCAGATCAGCCCCGCGGCGATCTCCTGCGGGCGGACGGCCGTGCGGTCGAGCGCGAAGTTGAACAGGATCCCGATCAGCACCGCGAAGGCGCCCATCGCCACCACGCGCTCACGGAGCCGGGCCTCGATCAGGAGATCCTTCCGGACGAGCGCGCCGATCTGGCTCAGGTACAGACGCACGGGGCCCTCACGCCGACGCCTCGACGACTTCGCGATAGAAGGCCTCGAACGGCGTCGCCACCATGGCACGGCGCTCCAGGAAAGCGAAGCCGCCACGGACCTGGATGGCGACGCGATCCGCCAGCTCGAGCCCCTGCGACAGGTTGTGCGTGACCAGCACGACGGTCCTGCGGCCGTCCCTGAGCGAGCCCAGCACGTCGCGGAGCACCCCCGCCGCATGCACGTCCAGCCCCGTCCACGGTTCGTCCAGAAGCACGATATCCGGGTCGTGGAGCAGCGCGCGCGCAAGCGCCAGGCGCTGTTTCATCCCCCGTGAAAGCGTCTTCACCCGGTCGTCGCCGCGTCCGGAAAGGCCAACCGCCTCGAGACGCGCCGGAACGCGCTCGACCAGGTCCTCCAGACCGTAGAGCCTGCCATACAGATGAAGATTTTCCGCCGGCGTGAGGCTGCCGTAGAGGAAGGTCTGGTGGGAAAGCACGCCCACGCGCCCACGCCCGGCCGCGGAACCGCCTCCGGCGCCGTGGATTCTCACCGTGCCGGAAGACGGCCTGAGCACGCCGCTCAGCATCCTGAGGAGCGAGGTCTTTCCCGAACCGTTCGGACCGAAGACGGCGAGCATCTCGCCGGGCCGGAGGGAGAAGCTGATCCCGTTCACGGCGCGGACGGTCCCGAAGTCCCGCACCAGGTCAACGGCCTCGAGCGCCGGAGCGCCGACGGTGGACGGGAGCGGGGCGGAAGGCGACGAGAGGCTCACGCCCCGGGGCTTCCTGCCCCGTCCGCCCGCGGACCGTCCGGTTCCGACGTGGCCAGGGCCACTCCGCAATGCGCGCAGAACCGGCTGGCGGGACCGTTCGGCTTGTCGCATGCGGGGCACGCTCCCCCGCCGGCTTCCTGGACGCGAAGCGCGGCGCGAAACGCGGCGATTTCCCGCTCCAGAACCGCGTCGGACGCGACGGGGGCTGTCCCTGCTCCCCCTGCGCCCGCAGCCCCGTCGCTTTCCCCAGCCGACCCCGCCCGGGCGGCGTCCGCGCTCATCGACTGCAGGGCCTCGAGCGCCTCGACGGTGAGCTCGTCCCGCAGCGACCGGTAGTCGTCCTCGTCCAGCTTGCCCGTCGCGTGATCGTACTCCACGTCCCGCAGCGCCAGCAGGGCGTTGCGCTTCCTGGCCTCGGCCTCCGTGGGCTCGTCGTGCTCCCGGTGGAGCGACGCCTCCTCCCCCGTCAGAACGGGCTGAAGGACGTACAGGACGACCGCGGCCGCCACGCAGATCGCGCCCACGATGATCATCCGGCACCCACCGGCTGCGGGTCCGCGGGATCCGGTTCCTTCCGCCCAGCCTCCTGCGCCGCACCCGGCACGACCGCGCCCGCGCCGCGCCGCGCCGGCCAGAGCGCGATGATGGTCCCCAGGCTGAGGATGAACGCCCCGTACCAGATCCACGCGACGAGCGGATTCACCAGCACCTGGAAGGTGGCGCGCTGCGACCCGGGGTCGTTGGCGACGACCCCCGCCATGTCGTCCACCGCCGCGAGAATCACGTACAGGTCCTCCACCGGCGTGGAGCGGATGCCGACTTCCGTGACCGGCTGCTGCGTCGTGATGTACTGCCGACGCTCCGTCGTGATCGTCCCGATGTCCCGCCCGTTCCGGTCGATGCTCATCAGCGCGATCCACTGCTGCATGTTCTGCACGCGCGCGGACGAGATGCCTTCGTACGTGAGGGTGTAATCGTGCCCCAGCGGGGAGGCGATCGTGATGGATTCACCCGGCACGAGGCTCGCCCGGACCTCCGCGTCGAACTCCGAGCCCGCGAAGCCGGTGAAAATGAGCACCACGCCCGCATGCACGATGTAGCCCCCCCACCGCCGCCGGTTCCTCGCGACCAGGTGCAGGAACGCCGCCGCGGCACCTTCGCCCTCGATCCGCGCGCGCGCCGCGGTCCCCTTCCAGAACTCGATGACGATGACCGCCATCACGAAGGCGGAGAGGCCGAACGTCAGAATCGCCATCGGCTGGCGCATTCCCCAGAGGAGCAGGACGCCGACCACGACCCCGCCCACCGCCAGCGGGCGCACGAAGTTCCGTTTGAGATTGCGGCTCGAAGCCCGCCGCCACGCGATGACCGGCCCGATCCCCATCAGCGCGAGCAGGACGAGTCCGATCGGGACATTCACCTGATTGAAGAAGGGCGGGCCGACGGCAACCTTGGACCCCGTGAGCCCTTCCGTGATCAGGGGAAAGAGCGTGCCCCACATCACGGCGAAGAGCGCGCCCAGGAGAATCAGGTTGTTCAGGAGAAAGGCGGACTCGCGCGAGACGAACGACTCGAACTGGTTCTCGCTCTTCAGGCGGGGAAGGCGCCAGATCACGAGCGCCCCGCTCACCACGATCAGGAAGCCCATGAAGCCCAGGAAGACAAACGCGATCGTCGTGTTCTGGGCGAAGGTGTGCACAGACTCGATCAGCCCCGAGCGCGTGAGGAAGGTCGCGAAGATCGTCAGGACGAAGGTCAGGATCACGAGCGACATGTTCCAGACCTTGAGCATCCCCCGGTTCTCCTGGATCATGATCGAGTGGAGAAAGGCTGTCGCCGCCAGCCAGGGAAGCAGCGATGCGTTCTCCACCGGATCCCAGAACCAGTACCCGCCCCACCCCAGCTCCTCGTAGGCCCAGCGCATCCCGAAGACGATCCCGTTCGCGAGGAAGAACCAGCTGACGAGGATCCACCGCCGCGTCACCTCGATCCAGCGGGAGTCGAGGCGTCCGTTGAGAAGCGCCGCCATCGCGAAGGCGAAGGGAACCGTGAACGCGGTGAAGCCCGCGTACAGTGTGGGCGGGTGAATCGTCATCCAGTAGTTCTGGAGCTGCGGATTCAGGCCGCGGCCGTCCGCCGGCACGAAGGCGAGCCGCTCGAACGGGTTCGATATGAAGAGGCAGATGATGAGAAAGAACGCGCTGACCGAGAGCAGGACGCCCACGACGTACGGCATGAACTCGCGGTTCTTCCGGCGGTTCTGGAAGACGGTCAGCGCCGAGAAGAAGGAAAGGAAGAGCGCCCAGAACACGAGCGAACCCCGCTGCCCCGCCCACAGCCCCGAGATCTTGAAGAAGGTGTCCAGCTCCCGGTTCGAGTAGTTGGCCACGTACCAGTACTCGAAGTGGTCGCCCAGAAAGGCGACGATGATCCCGAGCGAAGCCAGCGCGACGAGGAAGAAGACCGCGTAGACGCTCCGCTCCCCGCTCAGGACGAGGTCGCCGCGCCCCCGCCTGCCGCCCAGGAACGCGAGCACCAGCCCCCAGATGGAGATGGGCAGCGCGATCCAGAGGGCGAACTCCCCCAGTATGGGCATCAGCGGGTCAGGGTCGTTGGGGGTGGGGAAAATGGAGAAGGCGAATCATGTCGGCACTCAAAGCGGTCGAGGGGAACGGAGTCGGTCGGGCGACCCCGGCGGTCACGCCGCGTAGTCTTCTTCGATCGCAGCCTCGTACCGGCTTCCGCATTTCGTCAGGACGAGTACGGCGTCGAAGACGCCGTCCGCACGGTAGCGGCCCTCGAGCACGACCTCGCCTTCCTCGACGAAGGTATCCGGAAGGAGGTCTCGGAACTCCACGGGGAGCAGCGTCTCGGGATCGTCGAGGTCCACCACCTGAAAATGGTGGAGGAGATCCCCCTCCCCCCGCTCGTAGCTCCCTGCGACGACGCGACCGCTCACCTTCACGCCCACCTCGTGGAAGGCGGGGTCGGAGGCGGCCTTCGCGAGCAGCTCCGTCGGCGTGAAGTAGAAGACCATGGTGGAGCTGACACCGGTCCAGATCAGGTATGTCACGACCAGCGCGACGCCCACCAGCCCGGCAAAGAATCTACGGTCCCTCGTCATGGAAGGCGCCCTGAAATGAAGGTCGCGCCCCGGACGCTCCGGGGCATTCCGTCGGCCGCGAATATAACCGCTCCACCGCCCGGGTACAAACGGGGAGACCGCCTCTCCGCCCTTCGTGTAGCACCCTCGCCCGGAGGATGTTCCCGCCCTCGCCGGGGCCGGACTCAGGCGCGTCCGGGGGCCTCCGCAGCGGATGCGGCGGCCGTCGCGGACGCCCAGGAGCGGGTCGCGGCCAGCGCGCGAGTCCACCCGACGAGAAGGGACGCCCGCTCGCCGGCGTCCATGGCCGGCTCGAAGATCCGGGGGGGTCCGCTCGCGGCCAGGAAATCGGCCGCGCTCCCCCAGACGCCGGAGGCGATTCCGGCCAGCCCCGCCGCGCCGGTCGCGGTCGTCTCTACGAGCGCGGGACGACGCACCGGCAGGTCCAGGATGCCCGCCTGGAACTCCATCAGGAAGTCGTTCTCGGCCGCGCCGCCGTCCACCCGGAGCTCTGTCGCCACCACGCCCGAGTCCCCCTCCATCGCGTGGAGGACGTCGGCGGTCGAGTACGCCATCGCCTCGAGCGCCGCGCGCACCATGTGCTCCCGCCCGGTTCCGCGGGTTAGCCCCACGATGGTACCCCGCGCCTCGGGCTCCCAGTGCGGCGCCCCCAGCCCAACGAACGCGGGGACGAAATAGACGCCGTCGTTTCCGGCCACGGAGCGCGCGAGCGCCTCCGACTCCTCGGACGTCCGGATCACCCCGAGCCCGTCCCGGAGCCACTGGATCGCGGCGCCGGCCACGAAGATCGAGCCTTCCAGCGCGTACGCCGGACCTCCCGTCTCGTCGCAGGCCATGGTGGTGAGCAGGCCGTGCGTGGATGCGACCGGCTCCTGCCCCGTGTGCAGGAGCAGAAAGGCCCCGGTTCCGTATGTGTTCTTGGCCAGACCGGCCCGCCAGCACCCCTGGCCGAAGAGCGCGGCCTGCTGGTCGCCCGCCACGCCGCAGATGGGCGCCTCCAGGCCGAGCTCGCTCCCCAGGCTCGTCCCGAAGTCCCCGGAGCTCCTCCGGATCTCGGGGAGGACGCCGGCGGGCACCTCGAGGAGATCGAGCAGCTCCTCTTCCCAGCTCCGGCTCCGGAGCCCGTACAGCAGCGTGCGCGAGGCGTTCGTGTGGTCGGTGACGTGCAGCGCGCCCCCCGTGAGGCGCGCGATCAGCCAGCTGTCCACGGTCCCCGCCGCAAGCTCGCCGGCCTCGGCGCGCGCGCGCAGCTCCGGGTGCTCGCGGAAGAGCCAGGTGAGCTTCGTCCCCGAGAAGTATGGGTCGAGCACGAGCCCCGTCCGCTCCCGCACTCCCTCCTCGTGCCCGGCCTCCTTGATCTCCCGGCAGATGCCGGTCGTTCGGCGGTCCTGCCAGACGATTGCGCGGTGAACCGGCTCCAGCGTCTCGCGGTCCCACAGGACCACGGTCTCGCGCTGGTTCGTGATTCCGATCGATACGACCTCCACCCGCTCGGAAGCGGCGGCCGCGAGCGCCTCGCGCGCGACGGTGCGGGTGGTCTCCCATATCTCGACGGCGTCGTGCTCGACCCGGCCCGGCCGCGGGAAGTGCTGCGTGAACTCGGAGTAAGCGCGACCGGCGACACGGCCGTCCGCGTCGATGACGAGCGCGGTCGAACCGGTGGTGCCCTGGTCCAGGGCGAGGACGGCGGGGCGGCGCTTCGAGTTCATGTGTCGACCGTCTCCTTCACCATTTCCAGGAGTCCGAAGCGATAGCGCCAGCCGGTGCGCTCGAGCAGCTCGACGAGGCGCGCCACCGGCAGTCCGACCACGGTGAAGTAGTCGCCGGAGATCGAGTCGACCAGCGAAGCGCCAAACCCCTGGATGCCGTAGGCACCGGCCTTGTCCATGGGCTCTCCGGTCGCCGCGTACGCCCGCGCGGTCCCGTCATCGAAGGGGCGGAACGTCACCTCCGTCCGCTCCAGCGTGGACTCGAGGACGCCGCCCGGCGCGGCGACGGCAATCCCGCTGAGCACGACATGGCTGCGCCCCGAGAGCCGCATGAGCATCCGGACCGCGTCCTCTTCGTCCGACGGCTTCTCCAGGATCTCGCCGTCGAGGACGACGACCGTGTCTCCCGCGAGTACCAGAGCTTCGGGGCGCAGCGCCGCCACCGACGTGGCCTTCTCGCGCGCCAGCCGCTCGACGTAGCCCGCGGGAGATTCGCCTTCGTCCGGGTTCTCGGGAATGTCGGCCGGCAACCGGTCGAAGGTGAAGCCGAGCATCTTCAGCAGGTCGGCCCGACGCGGAGATGCGGAAGCCAGGACGAGGGGAGGAGCGGCCGGCCCGCTCGCCCCGCGGGGAGCCGTGCGCCGGTCCGGCGACGGGAAACGGGAACCGGAGCTCACGACGGCGCCCTCATCGCTCCAGCAGCAGCGTTACGGGACCGTCGTTCACGGACTCGACCGCCATCATCGCGCCGAACTCGCCCGCCTGCACCGGATCCGGAACCCGGTCCCCGAGGAGAGCGAGAAACAACGCGTAGAGCGGGACGGCGACATCCGGGGGCGCCGCGCCGATGAAGCTCGGGCGCCGCCCCTTGCGTACGTCGCCGTACAGGGTGAACTGGCTCACCACGAGCACGCGGCCGCCCGCCTCCAGCAGCGACCGGTTCATCTTCCCCTCCTCGTCCGCGAAAATGCGCAGCCCCACCACCTTGTCCGCCATCCACTCGAGCGTCTCCGCGCCGTCGTCCTGCGCGAACCCGACGAGCAGGAGGAGCCCGGCTCCGATGCTCCCGACCACCGCGCCCTCGACGGAGACCTGCGCGCGCGATACCCGCTGGAGGACGACCCTCACTCCACCGTGACCGACTTCGCCAGGTTGCGCGGCTGGTCCACGTCGCATCCCCGGAGGAGCGCGACGTGGTACGCGAGAAGCTGCAGCGGAATCGTTGAAAGCACGGGCAGGAGGTGCGGAATCGTGTGCGGAATCCGGATGATGTGGTCCACCTGCCCTTCCAGCTCGTCGTTTCCGTCCGTCACCACGGCGATCACCCGGCCATCCCTGGCCCGCACTTCCTCGATGTTGGAAAGGACCTTCTGGTAGACCGGGTCGTTCGGCGCCAGGACGACGACCGGCATGTCCTTGTCGATGAGCGCGATGGGCCCGTGCTTCATCTCGGCCGCGGGGTACCCCTCCGCGTGGATGTAGCTGACCTCCTTCAGCTTCAGCGCCCCCTCGAGGGCGACGGGAAACTGGTACCCCCTTCCCAGATAGAGGAAGTTCGGCGCGTCCTTGAACTCCCGCGCCAGCTCGAGCAGCGAGTCGTTCATCTCGAGGATGGCTTCCACCTGGTCCGGCAGATCCTGCAGCGCCTTGACGATCTTGCGCCCGTCGAGGATGGAGAGGTTGCGCCGGCGCGCCAGGTAGAGCGTGAAGAGGGCGAGGGCGACTACCTGGCTCGTGAAGGCCTTGGTCGACGCGACCCCGATCTCGGGACCGGCGTGCAGATACACGCCGAAGTCCGTCTCGCGCGCGATCGAGGAGCCCACCGCGTTCACGATTCCCATCGTCATGGCGCCCCGCCGCTTCGCCTCCCTGAGCGCGGCGAGCGTGTCCGCGGTCTCGCCGGACTGGCTGACCACGATCACGAGCGTCTTCTCGTCCAGCACGGGGTTCTTGTAGCGGAACTCCGAGGCGTACTCGACTTCCGTGGGAATGCGCGCGAGCTCCTCCAGCATGTATTCGCCGATGAGCCCGGAATGCCAGCTCGTGCCGCACGCCGTGATGATGATGCGGTTGATCTCGAGGAGATCCCCGTCCTCCATCGTCACGCCGCCCAGCCGGGCGCTCCCCTCCTCTTCGAGAAGCCGACCCCGCATCACGTCCCGCAGGGTGGACGGCTGCTCGAAGATCTCCTTCAGCATGAAGTGGTCGTAGCCCCCCTTTTCGATGGCGGCCAGGTCCCACGTCACCTGGTGCACGGAGCGGTTGACCTCGCCGCGCCGCAGGTGGTACGTCTCGTAACCGTCGGCTCGGAGAACCGCGTAGTCGCCGTCGTCCAGGTAGACGACGTCGCGCGTGTGGGCGATGACCGCGGCGGCGTCGGAACCGATGAGGTTCTCGCCGTTCTTTCCGATGCCGAGAAGCAGCGGGCTCCCGTTGCGGGCCGCGACGAGCTTCCCCGGATCCCGCGCGCTGACGACGGCCAGACCGTACGCGCCATCCACCTGGAGCAGCGCCGCGGCCACGGCGTCTTCCAGCGACTCGTTCCGCTTGAACGCCTCGTCGACGAGGTGGACCACGACCTCCGTGTCGGTCTCGCTCCGGAAGACGTAGCCCAGCTCCTGGAGCTTCTCCCGCAGAATGCCGGCGTTCTCGATGATGCCGTTGTGGACCACCGCGATGTCGTTCTCGCAGTTGACGTGGGGGTGCGCGTTCGTCTCGTTCGGCGCCCCGTGCGTGGCCCACCGGGTGTGGGCGATCCCGCATCCGCCCGCCGGCACCCCGTTCTCGAGAATGGCGGCTTCCAGCTCCGCGAGCTTCCCGGCCCGCTTCATCACCTTGAGCTTTCCGGCCGGATCGAGGATGGCCATGCCGGCCGAGTCATACCCGCGATATTCCAGCCGGCGCAGCCCCTCGATCAGGATCGGAGCCGCTTCCTTGCTCCCGACGTACCCCACGATTCCACACATTCAGTCCGTACGCTCCCGGCGTCTCCGCCGTTCAGAAAAATGTACCGGTCCCTCGGGGCCGGATTCGAGATGATCCATCCGCGCGGGCCCGCGCCAGCGACTTCCTCCACCCGCCGGGCGCACCACGGATCCGATGCGAGCCCCTGCATCCATACACCATTCACGAGGTCTGGCCCGCGATTGCATCACCGGACGGTCGCCATGCAAGCTCCGGCCCGTTGCAGCAGAAGCCGCGCCCGATCCTCCTCCGGGGCCTCCGCGATCAGCCGGACGATGGGCTCGGTGCCGGAGGGTCGCACGTGCAGCCACTCCCGTTCGTCCGGCCAGGCCAGCCGCAATCCGTCGTCACGGTTCACGTCCGCTCCGTCCATCTCCTCCTCGATGCGTCGATATGCCTCCCCGATGACCTCGCGCGGAAAGGCGAGTTTCTCCTTCACGATGGTGTAGGAGGGCAACCGCGCCACCGCTTCGCGCAGCGGCACCGCCTCGTCCAGCAGGTACTGCAAGATCAGGGCAGCGCCGACCGGAGCGTCCCGGGTCAGATGGAGCTCCGGAAGGATGACGCCTCCGTTGCCCTCCCCTCCGACGACGGCTTCTTCTACCCGCATGCGGTCCGAAACGTTGATCTCGCCCACGGGGGCCCGCACCACGGGCGACCGGAAGGCGGCGGCGACGTCCTCCACGATGCGGCTCGTGGAGAGGTTCGTGACCACCACGCCGGGGGTCCGCCGGAGCACGACCGCCGACGCCAGCGCGAGCGTGAAGTCTTCGCCCAGCGCCTCGCCGTCTCCCGCTACCAGCGACAGCCGGTCGACGTCCGGGTCCACCGCGAAGCCGACGTCGGCGCCGCTCCGGAAGACGAGTTCGCGCAGCTCCCCCAGATTCGCGGCGGTCGGCTCCGGGTCGCGGGGGAACCGTCCGTCCACCTCGAGCCCCGTCGCGATCACTTCGCACCCGAGCCGATCCAGGAGCTCCGGCATCATGAGGCCGCCGGCTCCCCGTACGCAGTCCAGGGCCACCTTGAAACGCCGCTTCCGCAGGCCGGTCACGTCCAGAACCGAGAGCGCGAGGATGCGCTCGAGATGGCGCGCGATCGCACCCTCGTCGTGCTCCAGGGAGCCCAGGGCGTCCCACGAGGCACGGGGAATGGCGGCGTCCTCGAGCGAGGCCTGGAACCGGGCCATCCGCGCCGGGTCGAGGAAGCTCCCGTCTCCGGCCGCGAACTTGAGCGCGTTCCACTCGGCCGGATTGTGACTGGCCGTCACGCCGATTCCGCCCGCGGCCCCGGCGTCTTCCACCGCCAGCATCAGCGTGGGCGTCGGGACGATTCCGAGGTCCACCACGTCGCTGCCCACGGACTGCAGCCCCGCGATGGCGCTCTGCGCGAACATCCTGCCCGACGTCCGGGAGTCGCGGCCCAGGAGCACCCGGTTTCCCGCCCCGTCCGCCTGCAGGAAGGCACCGTACGCCGCCGCGAGGGCGGCCACCAGCTCGGGCGTGAGCGCGCTGCCGACCCGGCCGCGAAAGCCGGAGACGCTCACCATCAGGTCGGCGGGAAGCGGAACGGACAAGAAGACTCCAGGGTGGTGGGTGGCGGGAAGAGGCCTGCAGCGAAGAGGCCTGCAGCAGGGAAAGGTAGAGCTTCTCCCGACACGGTGTCAAACCTCCGCGGGTGGCGGGAGACCCCGCTTCGAAACTACATTTGGCCCCGGTCGACGACCCGGCCGCGGACCCTGGTTCCAATCCGCGGAGCGCACCTTCCACGCGACGAGAAACGATGAGCGACGAGCGACCCGAAGACGGCACGAAGGGCTACCAGTTCGGCACCCTGGCCATCCACGCCGGGCAGACGCCGGAGCCGGTCACCGGGGCGATCATGCCCCCGATCTTCCAGACGTCCACCTACGTGCAGCCCGCCCTCGGCCGGCACACGGGCTACGAGTACGCCCGGGTCCAGAATCCTACCCGTGAAGCGCTCGAACGGAATATCGCGGCGCTCGAGGGAGGGAGCGAGGGGATCGCCTTCGCCAGCGGGCTCTCGGCGCTGGAGGCCGTCATCAAGAAGCTGTCCGCCGGCGATCACGTCATCAGCGAGGAGAACACATACGGGGGCACGAATCGGATGTTCACCAAGGTGCTCGCCCGACTCGGGATCGACTTCACCTTCGTGGACAGCCGCGACACGAACCGCATCCGCGAGGCCGTGCGCCCTGAAACCCGCCTGATCCACCTCGAGACGCCGACCAACCCGATGATGCGCCTGTGCGATATCGCAGAGGCCGCGGAGGTGGCGAAGGAGGCCGGGGCGCTGCTGTGCGTGGACAACACGTTCGCCTCGCCGTACAACCAGCGCCCGCTCATGCTCGGCGCCGACATCGTCATGCATTCCACGACGAAGTACCTGAACGGGCACTCGGACATCATCGGGGGGATGCTGGCGCTGAAGGACGCGGAGCTCGCGGAGGAGCTGCGCTTCGTGCGGAAGTCGACCGGAGCGGTGCCGGGACCCATGGACTGCTGGCTCTGCCTGCGCGGCACCAAGACGCTGCACCTGCGGATGCGCCAGCACAACGAAAACGGGATGGCCGTCGCGCGCTACCTGGAGGCGCACGACGGAGTCGAGAAGGTCTTCTACCCCGGGCTGTCCGCGCACCCCCAGCACGTGCTCGCGAAGCGCCAGATGAGCGGCTTCACGGGCATGGTCTCGGTGGAGCTGGGCTCGCCGGAGCGCGCGCGCGCCTTCGTCGAGGGAACCCGGCTCTTCGCCCTCGCGGAGAGCCTCGGAGGCGTGGAGTCGCTCATCGGGGTGCCCGCGCTCATGACGCACGCGTCGGTACCGCTGGACCGCCGCGAGGAGCTCGGCATCACGGAGGGACTCGTGCGGCTCTCGGTGGGCGTCGAGGACACGGACGACCTCCTGGAAGATCTCGAGCAGGCGCTGGCCGGCGCGTGACGCCGGTGACACCGGCGGCCGATGCGTCCCGGTCCCGGGTCCGCACCGCGAGCGGCGGACGGCCCTCCGCGACCGGCGCGGTGAAACCTGTGCCGCCGGCCGCCGTACATGTCGTGTGGGGATGCATGTCTCATCCCTGCCCGGACAGGCGCCGCGCCGGCGTCTTCCGGGAGATCCCGCGGCGCGCGCCCTTTCGCAGGAGCCAGCATGAGTGACGACAGCAAGGACACCAGTGACGCGACGGACGCCCGAGCACGGCGGATCCTCACGCAGATCGCCCCGCGCGCCTGGGAGCACCCGGCCGACAAGGCCGCGCTTTCCGCGCTCCGCAAGCTCCCCCTCTTCGACGAGGTGTTGAAGAAGGTCTTCGGATTCTTCGGGGAGAAGCCGGTCCGGCTCGCCTTCCAGGCGAACGCGGTGCGGGTGTCCGAGAAGCAGTTCCCCCGGATCCACCGGATCTACGGCGAAGTGCTCGAAACGATGGACGCGGAGCCCTACGACCTCTTCGTCAGCCAGACGCCGATGGTCAACGCCGGCGCGTACGGGATGGAGCGCCCCTTCATCATCCTGAATTCGGGCACGCTGAACCTGCTCGACGACGACGAGATCGCGTACGTCCTGGGGCACGAGGTCGGGCACATCCTGAGCGGGCACGTGCTCTACCGGACGATGATGGTCATCCTGATCCAGCTCGCGGACCGCGGCTTCCCGATCGTCGGGTGGGCGGCGCGCGGCATCCTGATCGCCCTGCTCGAATGGTATCGCAAGAGCGAGCTCTCCTCGGATCGTGCCGGGCTCCTCGCGATGCAGAATCCGGACGCCGTGATGCGCGCGATGCTGCGGATGGCGGGCGGCGGATCGTCGGAAGAGACCGACCTGGACGAGTTCATCCTCCAGGCCGAGGAGTACCGGACCAGCGGGGACGTGGCCGACTCCGTCTTCAAGGTGCTCAACCTGCTCGGCACGACGCACCCGTTCTACGTGCTGCGGCTCGCCGAGATCCGGGCATGGATCGAGAGCGGGGCGTACGACCGGATCCTGCGCGGCGAGTACCCGAAGCGCGGAGAGCCGGATCCGGACTACCTCGACGACCTGTCGGAGGCCGCGGCGGCGTACACCACCGAGGCGAAGGACGTGCTGGACCAGTTCGCAGCCGCGGCGAAGCGGATGGGCGACTCCTTTCGCGAGAGCTTCGACGACCTGACCCGGCGCCGATGAGGAACCGGGGCGAGATGAACGAACCGGGCGCGGCGAGGAACGGAAGGGACCGGAACCCGGTGACGTGCCCGGACGCCGGGAATGCGTCCGCGTGCGGGAATGCGGGAAATCCGATGCGGCGGGGGCACGTGAGCGAAGCCTCGTGAAGATCCTCGTGGTGGGAAACGGAGGACGGGAGCACGCGCTGCTCTGGAAGCTCGCGCGCGACGCTCCGGACGCAGACTTCTTCGCCACGCGGCCGAACGGCGGCATGGCCGGGATCGCCACCGCGGTCGACCTCGACCCGGCGGACGTGGACGGGCTGGTCGCGTGGGCCGCGGAGCAGAACGTCGACCTCACGGTGGTGGGGCCGGAGGCGCCACTCGCGGCGGGAATCGCGGACCGTTTCGCGGAACGGGGGCTCGCCGTCTTCGGACCCTGTGCGGGCGCGGCACGGATCGAGTCCAGCAAGGCGTTCGCGAAGAAGCTGATGGTGGACGCCGGCGTGCCCACCGCGGACTACGCCGTCTTCCGTGACGCCGGGGCCGCCGCCGAGCACATCCGCGCGGGGGGAGACGGGCCGGTGGTCGTGAAGGCGTCGGGACTCGCCGCCGGCAAGGGCGCAATCGTGTGCGACGGCGCCGAGGAGGCCGTCGAGGCCGCGCGCGCGATGCTCGAGGAAGGAACCCTGGGGGCGGCGGGGAGCGAGGTCGTGGTCGAGGAGTTCATGCGGGGAGAAGAGCTCTCGCTGTTCGCCCTCTGCGACGGCGAGACGGCCCTCCCGCTCCTCCCCTCGCAGGACCACAAGCGGATCGGCGAGGGCGACACCGGACCGAACACGGGCGGAATGGGCGCGTACGCCCCCGTCTCGCTCGCCACCGCAGAACTGACCGACCAGGTGGTCGAGTCGATCCTGCACCCCACGCTCCACGCCCTCGCGGCCGAGGGGAGCCCGTTCCGTGGGCTCCTGTACGCGGGACTCATGCTCACGGACGACGGGCCGAAGGTGGTCGAGTTCAACTGCCGGTTCGGAGATCCCGAGAGCCAGGTGGTCCTCCCGCTCATGGAGAGCTCGCTGTTCGAGCTGATGCGCGCGGTCGCCTCGGGTGAGAGCCTGCGCGGGGCGTCGGTGCGGTGGAGCCCGAACGCGGCGGTGACCACCGTGCTCGCGGCGGAAGGATACCCGGGGCCGTACGCGAAGGGGATGGAGCTCGTCGTCCCGGACGAGCTCCGGGCGACGTCCGCGGCCGCGCATCCGAAGATCCTCCTCTTCCATGCGGGAACCCGGGTCGATGCCGGTGCCCTGAAGACGTCCGGCGGACGCGTGATGGCGGTGACCGGAATCGGCTCGACGCTGGGCGAGGCTTCCGCACGCAGCCTCCGGGGCGCGGCCGCAATCGAATTTTCCGGAAAGGTGTACCGCAGTGACATCGGGTGGAGGGAGTTCGCCCGAGACGAGTGGAGCAGGCCCTGAGAGGCTGTTGAAGCAGTAGGGTGGGTCCTAAAGGGTACGGACCTTCAACGTCCTCCCCGTCGACCCCCGGTCCGCTTCCCCGAAAATCGTTCCCCGAGATCCGTCCATGCCCGAGCTGCCTGAAGTCGAAACGATCGTCCGTGGTCTGAAGGAGCCGCTGGAAGGGAAGATCTTCCTTTCCGTGGAGGTCCTCCGCGCGGACCTGCTCCGCGAGGAGCCGGCGGATTTCGTACAGGAACTGACCGGCTGCCGGGTCCAGGTCGTCGCCCGCCGGGGCAAGAATATCGTGATGAACCTGGACCGGGACGCCGTCCTCGTCGTCAACCTGGGGATGACCGGGCGGCTTCTCGTGCCCGGCGCTGACTCCGCGCACCCCGGCGTCCGCTTTTCGCTGAGCAGCGGGTCCGAGCTGGTCTACGACGACGTGCGCCGCTTCGGCGTGCTCGAGCGGCTCTCGCGGAAGGAGTGGGCGGAGCGCTCGCGCACCCTGGGACCCGACCCGCTGGAGCCCGGCTTTACCGCGCGGCACCTCGAAGACGCGCTCGCGGGCTCCCGCGCACCGGTGCGCTCCTGGCTCCTCGACCAGCGCAAGGTCGCGGGAGTCGGCAACATCTATGCGAACGAGGCGCTGCATCGAGCCGGCGTGCACCCGGCGCGCCTCGCGGGCTCGATCGATCGGGAGGAAGCGCTCGCGCTCCACGGGAGCCTTCGCACGGTTCTCCGCTCGGCGATCCACCGGAAGGGCACGACCCTCCGGGATTACCGGGATTCGTCCGGAGAACCCGGTTCCTTTTCGGCAGAGCTGCGGGTGTATGGCCGGGTGGGCCTTCCCTGCAGACGGTGCGGAGCCGGCATCGAGCGCGTGGTCTTCGGAAACCGGTCCGCCTTCTTCTGCCCGAGCTGTCAACCCTCGCCGACGGCATTCGCATGACGCGCCGAGCCTGCGCAGCCTGCACGGCGGCCACCGTCGCGGCCACGCTCGTCCCGCTCCCGTTCGCGGCCCCCGCGGCCGCACAGGTACCGGCCGCGGAGGCGGAGGCCCCCGCGCAGGCCCGTGGCGGCGAGGAACTTCCGGTCGTGGAGCACACGCTCGAGAACGGGATGCGCTTTCTCATCCTCCCCAGGGACGGCGCGCCCACCGTCTCCTTCGTAGTTCACGTGGCGGTGGGTGGCGTGAACGAGGTACTCGGATCGACGGGCACCGCGCATCTCCTCGAGCACATGCTCTTCAAGGGAACCACCACGGTCGGCACCCGCGACCCCGCGGCGGAGGAACGGCTCTTCGCGCGCATGGACGCCGCCCACGACACGCTCCTCGGGGAACTCGCGCGCCCGCAGCACGATTCGCTGCGGGCGGAGCACCTGCGGGAGCGGATCGCGGCGCTCGAAGACAGCGCCCGATCCTTCACGGTGAGCAACGAGCTCGACCTGATCTACAGCCGGAACGGCGCCCGCAGCCTGAACGCCTCGACATCCTCCGAAGCGACGACCTACTACGTCGAGCTCCCGGCGAACCGGGCCCAGCTCTGGTTCACGCTCGAGTCGGACCGCATGGAGAACCCGGTCTTCCGCGAGTTCTACGCGGAACGGGACGTCGTCATGGAAGAGCGGCGCACGCGGCTCGAGGACAGCGCCTCCGGCCGTCTCTACGAGGCCCACCTCGCCACTGCATTCCAGGTTCACCCTTACGGGGTCCCCGTGATCGGGTACATGTCGGATCTCGAGGTGCTGACACGCGGCCACGTCGAGGAGTACTACCGGCGCTTCTACGGACCCGGCAATACGGTCGTGGCGATCGTCGGGAATCTCGATCCGGAGACCATCCTGGAGTGGGCCGACGCCTACTTCGCCCACCTCCCACCCGGCGAGACGCCCCCACCCGTGCTGGCGCGCGAGCCCGTGCAGCGCGGGGAGCGACAGATCGAGGTCGTGTACGACGCCCAGCCCGAGCTGACGATCGGCTGGCACATCCCCGACGAGTTCCACCCCGATATGCCGGCCGTCGGGATGCTCTCGTCGATCCTGACGGGCGGGCGTTCGTCGCGTCTGTACCGGCGCCTCGTCGTGGACGAGCGCCTTGCGGCCACGGTCTCCTCGTCGAGCGGGCCGGGCGCCCGCTACCCGCAGCTCTTCACGATCGGCGCGACCCCCCGCTCCCCGCACACGACCGGGGAGGTCGAAGCGGCGATCTACGACGAGCTGGACCGCCTGAGACGGGACCCGCCGGACGAACGGGAGCTCCAACGCGTGAGGAACCAGCTCGAGGCGTCGCGCGTGCGACGCCTGGGCTCCAACCTGGGGCTGGCCTTCCAGCTCGCCGGCTCGGCCTCCCTGTACGGCGACTGGCGGACGACCTTTCAGCTCGCCGAGCGCTACCAGGCCGTGCAGCCCGAAGACATCCGGCGCGTCGTGGAGGCCTACTTCACCCGGGAGAACCGTACGGTGGGAACCGTCGTCCCGGTGGAGCGTGCACCCGCGGCTCCCGAGGAGGGCGACGATGACCGGTAGGCCGCCCCCACGACTTCGGGTGACGGCCCTGGCCGCGCTCCTCCTTCTCCTCGCGGCGTTGCCGGCGGCCGCTCAGACGCTCCCCACGGGGCGGGACGCGGCCGAGTCGCTCCGCTTTCCGCGCCTCGAGTTCACCCCGGTCGAAGCCGAGCAGCACCGGATCGAGGGGGTCGAGGTCATCTTCGCCCGCGACCCCGCCCTGCCGCTGGTGAACGTCTTCGCCCGCTTCCGCGGCGGGTACGCGCGCATGGACCGCGACTTCTACGCGGCCGCGACGGCGCTGCCGACCCTCCTCCGCTCGGGAGGAACCACGACGCTCACCCCGGATTCGGTGAACGCGCTCCTGGACTTCCACGCCATCCAGCTGGGCTTCGGGACAGGAGGATCGTCGTCCGTGAGCAGCCTGAACACCCTCACGGAGCACCTCGATGCGGCCCTCGAGCTCTGGACGGACATCCTCCGCAACCCCCGCTTCGATCCAGACCAGGTGGAGGTATGGCGGGGCCAGGAGCTGGAGCGGGTGCTGCGCAGGGAGGACAATCCTACGGGACTCGCGTTCTCCGAGTTCAACCGCCTGATGTACGGGGATCACACGATCGGCTGGGAAATGGCGCCGGCGGACCTGGAGCCGGAGCGCCTCACGGGCGACGTCCTCTCCCTCGTGCACGGGGAGATCTTCTGCCGGGACCACCTCATTCTCGGCGTCACGGGGGACGTCAGCTGGCGCGAGATCGAGCCCCGGCTGCGGGCGATCCTGGCGGAGTGGCCGGCGTGCCCGCGCGAGCTTCCCGAACCGCCCCCTCCGGACATCCGGCGGGAGGCGGCCGTCTACCTGATCCCGAAGGCGCTGAACCAGACGACGGTGGTGCTCGCGCATCCGGGCGGAATCCGGCAGGAGGACTCGAGGGACTACTACGCCTCCCGGATCGGCAACTCGATCCTGGGAGGAGGCGGATTTTCCAGTCGCCTCATGGCGCGCGTGCGTACGGAGCGGGGCTACGCCTACAGCGCCTCGTCGCTCTGGACGGCGCCCTCGGAGTCGGAGGGGCTGATCGGCGCCGTGACGCAGACGCGGGCGGGCTCCACCGTGGCCGCGGTGCGCACGATCCTGGAGGTCATGCAGGAGATGGTGGACGAGCGCCCCACGCGCGAGGAGGTGTCGGACGCGATCGACGAGATCGTGAACGGCTTCGTCTTCAACTTCGAACACCGCGCCCAGATCGTGTCGCGTCAGATGTTCTACGTGGCCGAAGACCTCCCGGCGAACTGGCTCGAACTCTACGTCGAGGGAATCCAGCGGGTCACGCCAGCCGATGTCCGCCGGGTTTTCCGCCGGCACCTGCGGCCGTCCGACATGACGATCCTGCTCGTCGGCGATCTCGAGGCGTTCGACGAGCCGCCGGAGTCGCTGGGTCCGCTCCGGATCCTTGAGCCCGGCGCGCCCGTCCCCCCGAGGTAGCGGCTTGGCCGAGGAGTCACCCGGGATCGGAGAAACGGCGCCGCCACAGGTGGCGGGGCTCCGTCGCGACCTGGGACTCCTGGACGCCACCGGGATCGGCCTGGGCGCCATCATCGGCGCCGGGATCTTCGTCGTCACCGGGGTGGCGGCCGGCGTCGCGGGCCCGGCCTTCCTCGTGGGCCTCTTCATCGCAGGCGTCGTCGCTTCCGCCAACGCCCTGAGCTCGGCCCAGCTCGCAGCCCGCTTCCCGCGCTCCGGTGGCACGTACGAGTACGGATACCAGGTCCTGCACCCGTGGGCGGGCTTCGCCGCCGGGTGGATGTTCCTGTCCAGCAAGATCGCGGCGGCCGGCACGGTCGCGATCGGCCTGTCCGGCTACCTCGACGCCCTCCTTCCGGGGATTCCGCCGCGCGGCATCGCGGTGGGCGCGATCGTCGTCTTCACGCTGTTGAACTACTTCGGCGTACGTCGATCGAGCCGGGCGAACCTCGTCATTGTCTCCGTCTCCCTGACCACCCTGCTCTTCTTCATCGCCTCCGGTGTCCCGTCCTTCGACGCCGCGCGCCTCGCGCCCTTCGCGCCGGCGGGGTGGAGGGGAACGCTGGAAGCCGCGGCGATCCTCTTCTTCGCCTACACGGGGTATGCGCGGATCGCCACGCTCGGCGAGGAGGTGCGCGACCCGAAGACGACGATCCCGAGGGCGATCATCGCCACGACCGGGGTGTCGATCGTGCTCTACGCCGGGGTCGCGCTGGTGGCGGTCGGAGCGGTGGGCGCTCCCGCCATGGCCGCGAGCGCGGCGCCCCTCGCCGTCGCCGCCGGCGCCTCACCCCTCCCGGGCGCGGTCGTCGTCATCTCCCTGGGCGGCGTCACCGCCATGCTCGGCGTGATCCTCTCCCAGCTGCTCGGGCTCAGCCGGATGGCGTTCGCGATGGCGCGGCGGGGGGACCTCCCGCCCTTCCTCGAGCGGATCGGTGCGCGCTCGGGGGCCCCGGGGCGGGCCATCCTGCTTGTGGGAGCCATCGCAGCCGTCGTCGCCGGCACGGGAACGCTCTCCGGGGTCGCGACGGCGGCGGCGTTCACGATTCTGGTTTACTACGGCATCGCGAACGTGGCGGCGCTGAGGATGCCTCGCGAAGCGAAGCTCTACCCCGACGTGGTGCCGCTCTTCGGCGCGGCGAGCTGCGCGCTTCTCGCGCTCTCGCTCGATCCAGGCACCATCGGCGTGGGAGCGCTCCTGCTGGCGACGGGATTCGTCCTCCGGATCGTCGTGCGGCGCACGGTCGGGCGCGGGCAGACCATCGGGACGAAGCAGGAGGGAAACACGCCGACCGCGTGACGCCGGCCGCAGCTGCGGCGCCCGGATCCGCTGGAGGTCCGTTGAAGAAGTACAGGGACCGCCGGGAAGGGTCTTGCCGTTCCGGATGTGGCGGAGGCCCGGGAGCGCTGGGGAGTTTTCTACCGCAGCGGTAGTCAAATCCCCACACGCCCCCCCGACCTCGACTCCATTGGGGGATCGTGTACCGCTCCGGTGGCGAATTCCCCAATCGTCTTCGGACAGACACGCGATTGGGGAATTCGCTACCCGTCCTCGGGGTACTTCTTCAACGGCCTTCTAGCCCTTCACGCCCGAGTGCAGCGCGGCGATTCCCCCGTTCAGGAGCTTC
>JBBDIW010000060.1:0-6259 GCA_040880165.1 Gemmatimonadota bacterium
CTTCTGCGCGGCGGCGTCATCTTCGTGCCCCTCCGCAGAGGCAAGGTCGTAAAGCTGCAGTGACCCCGCCGGACCCCCCGATCACCCCCTCCACCACGGCCCTTCATGACCGCCTGGTCCATCCCGTCCTCCGCTGCGCGTCGTATCCGCTTCTTCCTGATCCCGGCAGCGCTCCTCGTCGCCGCGGCCTCCCCGCCGCTGTCCGCGCAGAGCGGACCGCCCGAGCCGCCGCGCCGCGGCTGGGTGCGGCTCGACGACGCCGACGTCGTTCCCGCCCGGCCGGCCCCAGACGCCACATTCTCGAAGGGAACCGCGAAATGGGGCTCGCTCGGCTTCGCGGTGGGAAGCGCCGCGTACGGTGTTGTGCTCCACCGCCGGGCGGAGCGCGCCTTTCGCCCGCTCGAGGACCGGTGCGTGCGCGACCGGCGCCGGTGCAGCGCGCTCGCGTCCGACAGTTCGCCGCTTCATCCCGCGCTGGAGGCGGATCTTCGGCGCGTGCGCGACGGGGACCGGGGCGCCCGGACGGCGTTCGTCGCGGCGCAGATCGGCGTGGGGGCGGCGGTCCTCTTCTTCATTCTCGACCTGTCCGGATCGAGCGTATCGGACGTGATCCCCTTCGACCCGCCCCGCCTCCGCCTCGGCCGGGACGGCGCGGGGTGGGAGGCACGGATACCCGTGGGGGGTCGATAATCGTTCGAGCACCGGTCGCCGAGCGTCGGCGTCACCCCACCTTGAAGAGCTTCAGCCGCTCCGCGTAGCGCCCTTCCAGAAGATGCCGAACGCGCGCGTTCTCGGGGTGCTCCATCTCCGGATCCCGTTCGATGAGTTCCCGCGCCCGGTCCCTCGCCTCGACCAGGAGATCCTCGTCGCGGGCGAGATCCGCGAAGCGCAGGATCGGATCCCGACCGTGTTGCTGCGCGCCGAAGAGGTCGCCCTGGCCCCGGATGCGCAGGTCCGCCTGCGCGATCTCGAATCCGTCGTGGGTCGACGTGAAGATCCTGAGCCGCTCCGCCGCCACCTCCCCGGGCTCGGCGACCAGGACGCAGACGCTCCGGGCGGCACCCCGCCCCACTCTTCCCCGGAGCTGGTGGAGCTGGGAGAGCCCGAACCGCTCGGCGTGCTCGATGACCATCACGGAGGCGTTCGGCACGTCGATGCCGACCTCGATGACGGAGGTCGCCACGAGGATATCGATGTCCCCCGCGAGGAAGTCGCGCATCGTCCCCTCCTTCTCGTCCGCGGGGAGCTGGCCGTGCAGGAGACCGAGTCTCCGCTCCGGAAAGACATCGCGCGCCAGCCGCTCGAACTCCGCGGTCGCCGAGCGCAGGTCGAGCTTGTCCGACTCGTCCACCAGCGGGTAGACGATGTACGCCTGGCGCCCCGCCGCGACCTCCTTCTCGACCCCCGAATACACCTCTTCCCGCTTCCCCGGGTAGCGCAGGAGCGTCTGGACCGGCGTCCTGCCGGGCGGCAGCTCGTCCAGGACGCTCACGTCCAGGTCCCCGTAGAGGACGAGCGCGAGCGAGCGCGGGATGGGAGTCGCGGACATGACGAGGGTGTCGGGGCGCACGTCGCTGTCGCTGAGCGCCATGCGCTGGCGCACGCCGAAGCGGTGCTGCTCGTCCACGACCACGAGCCCGAGCTTCCGGAACTCGACCCCCTCCTGGATGAGGGCGTGCGTGCCCACCACGAGCGACGCCTCTCCGGAGTCCAGCGAGGCGAGCACGGATCTCCGCTCCTTCGCCCCCAGTCGCCCCGTGAGGAGCGCGACCTCGATGCCGAGCGGCTCTGCCAGCGAGCGGAGCGTGGCCGCGTGCTGTTCGGCCAGAAGCTCGGTCGGCGCCATGAGCGCCGCCTGGTACCCGCTCTCCACCGCGAGAAGCATCGCGAAGAGCGAGACGAGGGTCTTGCCGGAGCCCACGTCGCCCTGCAGGAGCCGGTTCATGCGCCGGGGCGAGAGCATGTCGTCGTAGATCTCCCGCAGCACCCGCGTCTGCGCTCCGGTGAGCGCGAAGGGGAGCGCTTCGTGGAGCGGACGAATCAGGCGGTTCGTGCGGTCGAAGGCGATGCCCGGCTCCTCGACCGTCTCGCGGAAGCGCACGCGCGCCTGCGCCAGCTGGAGGAAGAAGAGTTCGTCGTAGGCCAGCCTGCGCCGTCCCGCCTCCACCGCCTCGAGCGACGTCGGGCGATGCAGCGCCTCGAGCGCCACGCGCAGTCCCGGCAGTCGGAGGGGCTCCAGCTCGGGCGGGGAGAAGTATTCCTCCTCCTCGATGTGCTCCAGGAGGGGATCGAGGTTCATCTGGAAGATGCGGCGGAAGACCCACTGGGGGAGATCGTCGCTGGCGGGATACGAGACGAAGATCGTCCCCTGGGAATCGGACGGCCCGCCGTTGCCGCCGGCGGCGGAGGGCGCAGCCCCGCGCTCTCCGTCCGAGCGCGAGAGCACGGTGAACTCCCTGGGGTGCAGCTGACGACCGTGATAGAAGCGGACGGGGCCCGAGACGAGGAGTACGTCTCCCTTCCTGATCTTCCGCTCCAGCCAGGGCTGGCCCGGCCAGGCGCACGTGATCATTCCGCTGTCGTCCTGCAGGACCGCCTGGAAGATGCGCAGGCCGGTGCGGGTGGGAATCACGCCCATGCTGCGGACGACGCCCATCGTGGAGGCGTCCTCGCCCACCTGGAGCTTCGCGATCGGTCGGATGGTGGACGCGTCGTCGTACCGGCGGGGAACGTGGAAAAGGATATCGCGCGCCGTCGCGATCTTCATGCGCGCGAGGTCCTCCGCCCGCCTGGGGCCGACGCCCTTCAGGAACTGCACCGGTTTGTCGAGCTGCGAGAAGCTCACTTCCCCCTCCGGCTGGAACGCGGACACCCCTCTATGCGAAGACCCCTTCCACGAACGACCGGGGATCGAAGGCGTCCAGGTCCTCCACCGTCTCGCCCGTGCCCACGAGCTTCACCGGGAGCCCGAACTCCTCCCGGAGCGCGACGACGATTCCTCCCCGCGCGGTGCTGTCCATCTTGGCGAGCACGATTCCGCTGAGCGCGGCGGACTCCCGGAAGGCCCGCACCTGCGAGACCGCGTTCTGCCCCACGGTGGCGTCGAGCACGATGAGCGTCTCGTGCGGCGCCCCCTCGATCTTCTTCCGGATGACCCGGTCCACCTTCTGGAGCTCCTCCATGAGCCCGCGCTGGGTGTGGAGCCGGCCGGCGGTGTCCACGAGAACGACATCGGTGCCGCGCGCCTGGGCGGCCTGGAGAGCGTCGAACGCGACGGCCGCGGGGTCGCCCCCCTTCTGCCCCCCGATGAAGTCCGCACCCACCTTCTCCGCCCAGAGGGAGAGCTGCTCCACGGCGCCCGCGCGGTAGGTGTCTCCGGCCGCCACCATCACGCTGCGTCCGCTCCGGCGGAGGTGGTAGGCCAGCTTCCCGATCGAAGTCGTCTTGCCGACGCCGTTCACGCCCACGATGAGGTAGACGGTGGGCCCGCTCTCGGCGAAGCGCAGCTCGGAGTCCTCGGCGGGCAGCAGGATGCGCTCGACCTCTTCGCCCAGCGCCGCGCGCAGCGTCGTGCTCCCCCGGATTTCCCCCTGCCGCGCGAGCGTCTCCACGTGGTCCACGAGTCGGAGCGTCGCCTTCACGCCGAAGTCGGCGGCGAGCAGCCGCTCCTCCAGCTCCTCGAGCGAGGCGTGGTCCATCCCGCCCACCGCGACCCGCACGTCGGTGAACGCGACATCCACCACCCGCTGCCAGAGGGATTTCTTCCGTTCCTCGCTCGTCTTGAAAAGTCGGGACATTCGTCGCCCTGTCGATCTCGTTGTGGTCGTGGTGGATGCTCGATGCCGAGCAGGGCTCGACGTCGAAGCGCGCTACCGCAGGCCCTTGCCGCGGCGCCCGATCCATTCCCCGCACAGCAGCAGCAGGAGCAGGAGAAAAGGCGCCGGATGCGTCCGCAGCGGACGCGTGCCACGGTCCCGCTCGGGCTCGGATTCGGGGCCGGCACCGGATGCCTCGTCGGTCGTCTCGTCCAACGCGGCACCGGTCGCTGCGCCCGCAGGCGCAGTCGCATCGAGGGTTCCGGGCGACGCCGGTGCGGGCTGCTCCGTGGCAAGCGTCGCGAAGTCCCGCGGGGCAATCGAGAGCTCGTCCGAGTAGGATTCGACCTGGAAGACTCCGGCCCCCCGCCGGGGCCTTCCCTCGGATTCCGGCGCCTCGCCTTCGGCGCCCTCCCCGTTCACAATGTACCGGTATCGGCCGGGGGGGGGAGAGGGGGTCCGGAAGGAGCCGTTCTCGCCCACGCGTACGATCGTATCCGTCACGACCGCGCCGTCCTGGAGCGCATCGTCGTCCGGGGGTACCGAGACAGCCGCCTCGGACGCCCCGACTTCGTCCGGGCCCTCCGTCGCGCCTTCGCGGACGACGCGCACGGCGAGGGATTCCCCGTCCAGCCCCGGCGCGCGCCACGGGATCTCGCCGCCGCGCGGGAGGATGGACGATTCGGGACGCACACCGGGACCGCCGGCCAGCGGCTCGTTTCCCAGCAGCCATCCGCTCACGCCGGACCAGAGGCCGCGATACCCCTGCCGGGGCGGGCCCCGACGGAAGCTCCAGCGCCACAGCCCGGAAGCCAGGACCACGACGCGGCGCCGCGCGCCCTCGGAATGGAGGACCAGCGCGGGCACGGCCGCGCCCCGTCCCTGGAGCTGGAGCTCGAGCGGCACGATGCCCGCCTCGTCGTTCGCGAGCGGGAGGAGTCGGGCGAGGGGCGGGAGTGAAGTCCACTCCGTTCCCGTGAGGGCGGCGGCGAGGGGTGAAGCCGGAATGTCCGCACCGGCGTACCACTCTCCCGACAGGGCATCGCCGGTCTGGACGCCCCCGACCGCGGCTCCTTCCCGGTCCCGGGGAAAGAGGAGAAGCCGGCTCGCGCCCTCCGCAAGCTCGCGGAGCCACGCGGGCACGCCCGCTTCAACGCCGTGCAGGACGAGGAGGTCCGCGCGCGCCATCCTGCGCCGGAGCGCGGCCTCGTCGATCGTACCCCCGGCCGACGGACCCGCCCCCATCGCGAGGTAGCGCCCGTCGCCCGTACGCAGATAGCCGTGGCCGGAAAGCCCCGTCACCTGCTCGAGCACGGGAAGGAGAAAGCGGGGCTCCCAGTCGGGGCGCCAGGAGAGCAGAACGATTCCGCCCTCGTCCGGGTCCACGGTCACGTGGGCGATCCGTTCGTCGTCCAGCTCGAAGCCGTCCTCCTCCAGTCGGACCGAGGCCCGATACTCCACGACCCCCGTTCCCCCGGGAGACGGCAGGGTCAGCGCGATCCGGGTGAGCCGGCCGGCTGCAGGCAGCGGGAGGGTGCGAACCGCCACACGACGATCGCCCTCGTGTATCTCGAGCGCCAGCGAATCTCCGTCCGCCGGGGCCTCTCCGAAGAGCACCACCTCCACCCGGAGGCTGTCTCCGGCCTCGACCCCCGCGGGAATGGTGAAGTCCGAGATACCGGCGTTGCGGAGCACCTCCCCGGTTCGCACGATGCGGAGGTCGAGCCCCAGGCGGTCCGCGACGTCTCGGGCGGCTACGGCGTCGTGGAGGCGGAAGTCCGAGATGATCGTGACGGTGCGGGCGCCCGCTTCGGCCGCCCGCTCCAGCGCGGGAGCGAGCTCGGAGGCGACGAAGGCGGGGGTCTCGTCGGCGAGCCGCCCCGCGATATCCGCCGGGCTGCTTCCGTCGAACGTGCGGAAGCCCCGCCCGAAGAGGAGGAGCCGGTGCGCCCCGGGCTCGGCGTCGTCCGACGCCTGCTCGCGGAGCCGATCGAGCGCGAGCTGCCAGACCGAAGTTCCGGAGGTGTCGCGGGCGGTCATGCTCAGGGAGCCGTCGAGCAGGATGATTTCTGCGCCCGAATCGTCGGGCGTCGCTCCGCCGGGAATGGACGGATTCCAGAGCAGGAGCAGGATGAGCGCGAGGATTACCGCGCGGACGCCGGCGAGGAGGCCCCGGCCGCGCACGGGAAGCTCGCGGATGAAGTAGATCCAGAAGGCGAAGGCGACGCCGAGGACGACGAGGACGACGGAAAGGAGGAGGCTCACGGGTCTGCGCGGAGCACGGCGACGCGTCGGAGCGTCAGGTTAGCGCGATCCGCCGTCCTGCTGTGTGCCCGGTGCCCGTGTGGCCTCAACGTCTTCGTCCTGCGTCTCGGATGCGGCGTAGCGCGTCCCGGGAGGTCCGGGAAGCTCCATGAGGAGCGCGGAACGTTGTACGCGCTCGG
>JBBDIW010000060.1:6359-18609 GCA_040880165.1 Gemmatimonadota bacterium
ATCGGTGTGCCGGTGTTGGCCGCGTAGTCCACGCCCACGTGGGCGCGCCGCGTACCCAGCACCGGGTGCAGCCGCGAGCTCGAGAAGCGCGACGAGATGCGCCGGAACTCGAGGGGGCGGGTGAGGAAGGCGCGTCGGACGGATTCACCCTCCAGGTCGAAGTACGACGCGGGGCCGTTCTCCGGCTGGAACCAGATGGCGTGGAGGCTCCGGTTCTGGTTGACGAGCTCTGCCGCGAGGATGCGGCCCGTGCGCATCGATCCGTCCGGGCGGACGTCCCGCTCGAAGACCATCCGGTAGTAGTCGCCCTCCCGGATCTGCCGGGAGAAGTCGATCTGCCACTGGAAGACCTTGTCCAGGTAGTCGATGAGCTGATAGCGGTCCTCCTGGTGCATCGCCGCGAGATCCGGGTTCCGCACCATCGCGCTCCAGAGGTCCGTGCGGATCTCCCCGGAGGTGAAGATCGTGTCCGTCACCACCGGCGTCTCGATCACGTCCGAACGCCACCCCAGGTCGTCCCGGTTCAGCCGCAGCGTACGGTCCGGCGAGATCGCCACGTCCACCCCGCGCAGCCATCCGTCGGCCGCCCGGCGCCGGAGGCTGATCTCCGTCCCCGGCCGCATGCGGCGCGGGCTCGAGTGCTCCTGGAAGGCGAGCAGCAGCTCATGCTGCTCCGAATTCCCCAGCGAGGCAGACTGCAGGATGGCCCCGAAAGTCTGCCCGGCCTGCAGATGCGTGATCTCGATGGCTTCCGCCGCCGCGACCCGGATCGGCTCCAGGAGCCCCGCTTCGGGCACCCGTTCCGCCGGGCTCATCATGAGAAACCCGAGGCCGGCTGCGGCGCCGATGCCGAGGAAGAGGCCGGCGGCTGGAATCTGAACGCGCATGTCTGTCCTGGTTCAGAGGACCCGTGGAGCGGCATGGCACGAGTTGTAGTACCTGCTCCACGGACCTCGGGGTCCGGAATTACTTGCTGCCGAGGTCGCGGGCGGCGTGTTGCCGCCGCGCCTCAGTCCATCTGGCGCCGGATGAAGGTCGGAATGTCGAGCTCCCCGATCTGATCCCGGCTTACGACCCGCTCCGGGAAGCGATTCATCGGCATGACGCCGGCCGATGCGTTCGCGCCCGCACCGGCTGCTGCACGCATGGGTTGTGCCTGAGGACGCTGCTGTGTCTGACGGCGGAAATCCGGGCGGAGGATCTGGGGCTCCCGGCGGTCCTCCTCTCCATCGAAGCCGGTGGCGATCACGGTGACGCGGATCTTCCCTTCCAGCGAGGGATCGTGCACCGCACCGAAGATGATTTCGGCTTCGTCGCCGGCTTCTTCCTGAATCATAGTAGAGATCTGCGTGACTTCGTCAATAGCGAGATCCATCCCGCCGGTGATGTTGATGAGCACGCCGCGCGCGCCGCCGATGGAGACGTTGTCCAGCAGTGGCGAGGAAATCGCCTCCTGGGCGGCCTCCTGCGCGCGGTTTTCCCCTTCCCCGAATCCGGAGCCCATGAGCGCCGGTCCGCGGCACGACATGATGGTGCGCACGTCGGCGAAATCGACGTTCACTTCGCCGCTCACCCGAATGAGGTCGCTGATGCCCTGCGTCGCATGGAGCAGCACCTCGTCCGCCTTCTTCAGGGCGTCGCGGAAGGTCGTTCCCTTTCCGACGACCGAGAGGATCCGGTCGTTCGGCACGACGATCATCGTGTCGACCGTGCGCCGCAGCTCGGCGAGCCCCTGGTCGCCCTGGCGCATCCGCTTCTTCCCCTCGAAGGCGAAGGGACGGGTCACGATGGCGATGGTGAGCGCGCCCATCTCGCGCGCGATCTCGCCGATGATGGGCGCCGCACCGGTCCCGGTGCCGCCGCCCATCCCCGCCGTGATGAAGACCAGGTCGGCCCCTTCCAGCGACTTGCGCACCTCGTCGGCGCTCTCGGCGATGGCCTGGCGGCCGATTTCGGGCCGGGCGCCCGCGCCCAGCCCGCGGGTGAGCTTCTTCCCGAGCTGGATCGTGGTGAGCGCGCGGGACGACTTGAGCGCCTGCGCATCCGTGTTCGCGGAGATGAAGTCCACGCCCTCCAGATCCTCGTCGACCATCCGGTTGACGGCGTTTCCACCGGCGCCTCCGACGCCCACGACCTTCATCCGCGCGTTCTGGCTGACTGTTTCGTCGAATTCGAAGATCATCATGCTTTCTCCTTTCGTGTAGGAATCATGAACCACTGGATGCGCCCCCTGCTCCCCCGGACCCGAACTCCGCGGGACGAAAAGACTCAAAAGAACTCCCGGAGCCAGGCTCCGACCTTGTCCGCGAGACCCGAGGCGAGGGTGGACGCTCCCTGTCCCGTCTCGTGGAATCGGTCCGAGCCGTACAGCGCCAGACCGGTGACCGTGGCGAACTTCGGGCGCGAGACGGAGTCGGCCAGACCGCCCAGCCCCTCCACGGGCGCGCCGGCCCGCACGGGCGAAGCGAAAACCTGTTGCGCGAGCTCCACGATCCCCTGAAGGGCACCCGAGCCCCCCGTAATCACGATGCCCGCACCCATCCGGTCGAAGAGCCCCTCGCGCTCGAGCTCGGCCTGCACCATCCCGAACATCTCGTCCAGCCGCTGCTCGATGATGTGGGCGATCAGCTCGCGGGCGACGTGCCGCTTCTGCCCCGGGCTCGCCCCGGGAAGCTCCACCGTCTCCTGCGGGTCCACGAGCTGCGCGAATGCCACGCCGTACATCTCCTTGGCGCGCTGCGCCTCGGCGAAAGGAACCGACAGGCCGCGCACGAGATCGTTCGTGAGCGTGTTGCCGCCCAGCGGAAGGATCCCGACGTGGCGGATCTTTCCTTCGTAGTAGGCGGCGATCTCCGTCGTCCCGCCCCCGATCTCGACCATCGCGACGCCCACCTCCTTCTCGTCTTCGGTGAGGACGGCGCGCGACGACGCGAGCGGACTCAGCACCAGCTCCTGTACGCGGTAGCCGGCCCTGGACACCGCCCGCCGAATGTTCGTCGCCACGGGGACACCACAGGTGACGAGGTAGACCTCGGCCTCCAGCCGCGTTCCGGACATGCCCACCGGGTCCTTGATGCCCCGCTGGTGGTCCACGATGTACTCCTGCGGAATCGCGTGGAGCATCTCCCGGTCGGGCGGCAGCGCGACGGCCTGCGCGACCTCGTGCACGCGGCGCACGTCGCCGCGCGAGATCTCGCTGTCGCCCACCGCGACGACACCGGTCGAGGAGCGGGCGGCGATGTGGTCGCCGGAGATTCCGGTGAAGACACGATCCACGGTCACGCCCGCCATCAGCTCCGCCTCCTTGAGCGCGTTGCGGATGGCGTCCGTCGTCTCCTCGATGTGGGTCACCACCTCGCGGCGCATGCCTGTGCTCCGGGCCTGTCCGACCCCCAGGACCCTCAGTTCCGGGCGGCGGCGGCCTTCACCCACCAACTCGGCGATCAGAGCGCACGTTTTCGTCGTGCCGATGTCCAGACCGGCGATGAGATTCGAGCGCATCAGTTCCTTCCGTTTGGCGAGAAGCGTACGACCACCTGGTCCGCGTAGCGGAGATCGATGGCGCTGATCCTGTCCGGCGGACGCCGTTCCGTTGCGTCGCCCAGCGCGGCGAGCCCCTCGAGGAGGCGCTGCGGGCTGAGGGGTGCGCGGAAGTACACCTCGATCTCGGGATCCGCGAGGCGCACCCGGACGTCTCCGCGGGGATCGTAGGCGGCTTCCGAGACCCGCATCATGAAATCCGGCTCGGCGACGGTCAGTCGCGCCATCTCCTCCACGAGAGCCCGGATCTCGGCCGGCGTCAGCTCCGTCGTCCCGCTCGCGCGGAACGGCTGGATGAGCGGCAGGTCGAGCCTGTGGAGCGCAGGGTCGATGGGGAGCATCCGACCGCCCGCGTCCAGCGGCACCAGTGCGGGCGTGGGCATGAGCACGACCGGTTCCCGCTCGACGACCCGGAGGACGAGGGTGCCCGGCAGCTTCCGCTCCACACGTGCATCCTGCACCAGGGGGTGCGCGCGGAGCCGGGCGGCGAACGGCTCGAGGTCGTCCCAGACGCTCGCGCCGGACGGCACGGCCACCGCCGCGACCGCTTCCTCGTCGGACAGGTAGCGACTCCCCACCACCTGGAAGTCGCTCACGCGGAAGAGCTCCACGTGCGCGAGCACGCGGGGAACGCGCGCAAGTCCCAGTGCGATGCCGGCAATGACGACACCCGCCACGAGGAGGCCGAGTACGCTACGCATTCCCTTTCCCCTCCTTCGCCTGCAGGAGCCCCAGAATGCGGGGCGCGACCGCCTCGATGGAGCCGGCGCCCAGGGTGATGCAGAGGTCGCCCGCGCGCAGCGTGGCGGCCACCGCCTCCGGCAGCGTATCCAGCGCCGGGTGGGAGTGGATCTCGACCGCGGCTCGCTTCGCGGCGTCTCCGGCATCCGCGGCGCTTGCGAGCTCGGCGGCGTCCGCATTCACGGCGGCCTCGCGGATGGCCTGTACGACCGTCTCGCCCGTGACGCCGGGGATGGGAGCCTCTCGGGCGGGGTAGACATCCGTGACCCATACGACGTCGGCCAGAAGGAGCGCCGCGCCGAAGTCGCCGGCGAAGTCCCGCGTGCGCGAGTACAGGTGCGGCTGGAACACGGCGACGAGCCTGCCCCGGCCGCTGACCTCGTCGAAGCCCACGCGGGCGGCGGTCAGCGTGGCCTCGATCTCCGTGGGGTGGTGCGCGTAGTCGTCCACGACCACCACGTCCGCGGCCTCGCCGAGGCGCTGGAAGCGGCGGTCCACCCCGACGAATGCCCGCAACCCTTCCGCGACGGCCTCCCACCCGACGCCCAGGTGCCGCGCGGCCGCCGCTGCTCCGAGCGCGTTCAGGACGTTGTGCAGCCCCGGCACCCGCAGTGTCACTTCGCCCCGGTCGATTCCTTCCTCGACCACGGTGAACCGGCTCCCGGCACGGCCCAGCGTGAGATCCACGGCGCGCAGCTGCGAACCCGCGTGCGCGCCATAGCTGTATCCCCGGTTCCCGGCAGCCGCCAGGAGCCCGGACGCGCCGGGGTCGTCGCCGCACACCGCGATCCTGCCGTCCAGGGCGACGGAATCGACGAAGTGGAGGAACGCCTCCCGGATTCCCTCCAGATCGCCGTAGATGTCCAGGTGATCGGCCTCCAGGTTCGTGACGATCGCGACATCGGGGGTGAGGGCGTGGAAGGAGCGGTCGTACTCGTCCGCCTCGACCACGAACAGATCCGAGCCTCCCATGCGGAGGTTGCCTCCCCAGGCGGGGACGCGCCCCCCCACGAAACCGGTGGGGTCCCTGCCCGCGGCGGTGAGAATCTCGGTCGCCATGGCGGTGGTGGTCGTCTTGCCATGCGTCCCGGCGACGGCGACCACCGTTCCGCTCTCCACCCACTCGCCCAGGGCCACCGCGCGCTTGATCACGGGGATTCCTGCGGCGCGCGCGGCCTCGATCTCCGGATGGTCGCCCGGGACGGCCGCGGAAACCACGAGCGCGGCCGGCGCCGGGTCGAGGTGCGCGGGATCGTGGCCGTGCTCGACCCTCGCGCCCAGCGCGACCAGCGCCTCGGTCCCCGCACCCGGGCGCAGGTCGCATCCGGACACCTCCACGCCGCTTCGGACGAGCATTTCGGCCAGGGCGCACATTCCGGCGCCCCCCACGCCCATGAAATGGACGGGGCCGCGGCGCGCGAGCTCGGGGAGTGACGGGCGGCTCATGACCGGCCTCCGTCCGCGTCGCCGGCGTCCGCGAAGCCACCCGCTGTGTCACCCGCCGCGTCGCCCGCCTGTGCGCCCGCCGCCCCGCCAGGATCGCTCGCCACTTCCCGCGTGTCGCGCGTCGGGTTGTTCCCGCCCGCGGGGGGCGGGAGGAGCTCGGCCAGCGCCGCCGCGATCTCCGTGGCGGCGCGCGGGCGGCCACGCTCCAGGGCGGCGCGGGACATCCCGTCCCGCTTCATGTCGTCCTGGACGAGCTCGACGATGGCGCCCCAGAGGGAGGCGCCGTCCAGTTCCTGCTGTGCAAGGTGGAGCGCGGCCCCCGAGGCGGCGAGCGCCGCGGCGTTGCGCGTCTGGTGGTCCGACGCCGCGGTCGGCAGCGGCACCAGGATCGCAGGCACGCCCCACGCGAGGAACTCGGAGGTGGCCATGGCGCCGGCACGACTCACGGCGACGTCGGCAGACGCCAGCGCGCCCGGCATGTCGTCGATGTAGCCGACCGCCCGCACCCACGGCGGGGATCCGAGCCCTTCCAGCGCCTCCGCGACTCCCCGCTCGTGCGAGGGACCGGTCGCCCACAGGAGCTGCAGTCCGTCCGGGAGTTCGAGCTCGCCGTCCGCGACCCGGCGAACCGCGTCCATGAGCGCATCGTTGACGGCCGCCGCGCCCTGGCTCCCGCCCACCGCCAGCACGACCGTGCCGCGCTCGTCCAGACCGAAGGCCCGCCGCGACGCGACCCGGTCGCGGTGTTCCGGCGGGCGAACGGGATTTCCTGTGACGCGCGCGCGCTTGCGGGCGCTCGACGGGAGCGCCTCGACCGCCTCCGGAAACGCGAGGTGGATCTGGCGCGCCCAGAGGCTCAGCACCTTCGTCGTGACGCCGGGCACCGAGTTCTGCTCCTGGAGCGCGAGTCGGATTCCCATCATGCCGGCCATCAGCCCCGCGGGCCCGCCGGCGTAGCCGCCGGTGACCACGACGAGGCGCGGACGGAGCCGGCGGAAGAGCCGCCCCACCCGCGCGAGCGCGCTGGAGAGCGACGGCACAACTCCGAACGCGCCCGCGACAACGGACAGCCGCCCGCCGCGCTTCACGCCCCGCACCGGAAGGAGGAGATGTTCGACGCCCTTCTCCGGGAGCACCCGAGCCTCCACTCCGCGCGTCGCCCCCACGAAGACCGAGCGCACGTCGGGACGCAGCGCCTCGAGTGCGCTCGACAGCGCGAGCGCGGGATACAGGTGCCCACCCGTACCACCGCCGGAGAAGACGGCGACCAGCTTCTCGCTCATCGGCATCGCTCCTTCGCCCGCAGCGGGAGTCCGCTCATGCATCGACCATCTCTCCCGTCTTCCACCGGCGGGTTCCGCGCGCGACGGACATCAGCATGCCGATGGCGATCAGATTCACGATCAGGTTCGAGCGTCCGTATGAGACGAGCGGCAGGGAAAGCCCCGTGGAAGGAAGAAGCCCCAGCCCCACGCTCATGTGCAGGATCGCGTGCACCGCGATCAGATTCGTGCAGCCGATCGCGAGAAGCTGCCCGAAGAGATCCGGCGCGTGCCGGGCGATGCGAAAGCCCACCAGGATCAGGGTCAGGTAGAGGGCCGCGAGCGCGAGCACCCCGATCAGGCCCCACTCTTCTCCGATCATCGAGAAGATGAAGTCGTTGTGCGGCTCCGGCAGGAAACCGAACTTCTGGCGTCCTTCGCCGAATCCCGCGCCCGTCAGCCCGCCCGACCCGATGGCGATGAGCGACTGCTGCACCTGGTATCCGGCGCCGCTTGCGAATTCCTCCGGGTTCCGGAAGGCGAGGATCCGCTGCAGTCTGAACCCGACCCCCAGTTGCAGGAGGACCACCGGGACGAGGGGAATCGAGAGGAAGACGAAGTGGCTGACGCGCGCCCCCGCGACCACCACCGTCGTGACCGCCAGGAAGGCGATGACGAACGCCGTCGAGAAGTCCGGCTGGAGCAGGACCGGAATGAGCAGCAGAGTCCAGACGACGAGGAAGGGGACGAGCCCCTTGCTCAGCGATCGGAAGAATTCCTGCTTCCGCACCGCGAGGGCCGCCGTCCAGACGATCAGGACGATCTTCGCGAGCTCGGACGGCTGGAAGGTGACGCCCGCGAGACGCACCCACCGCCGTGCTCCGTTGACCTCCGGGGCGATCCCCGTCGTCCAGGGCACGACGACCAGTACGAGGAGGAGCCATGTGGCGCCCAGGAGCGGCCACGCGAAGGTCTTCCACCAGCCGTACGGGATCCGCACGCAGGCCACGAGCACGCCCAGCCCTGCCGCCGCGCCCGCCGCCTGCCGCAGGACGTAATAGTAGTCCGGAAGGTTCTGGCGCTGCGCCAGGACGGCGCTCGCGCTGTAGAGGTTCACGAGCCCGAAGGATATGAGCAGCAGCGTCGCGGTCAGGAGCGCCGTGGGCTCCCAGCCGTCGCCGAGACCGGTGTCCGGAAAGGTGACCGGACGGTCCATCGCCACATCCATCGGGCGCGCGCTCACGCTTCTCTCTTCGCCAGCGCGGTGAAGCGCTCGCCGCGCTCCTCGTAGTTCCGGAACTGGTCGAAGCTCGAGCAGGCGGGCGCGAGGAGGATCGCGTCGCCCCGCGTCGCCAGCCTCGCGGCGGCGTGCACGGCGTCGTCGAACGAGCCGTCGACCCGGTGGAGCGGGACGTGTCCGCGCAACGCGTCCTCCAGTCGATCTCGGGCGGCGCCGTAGAGGACCACCGCACGCACGTTCCGCTCGAGCGCCGGAAGGAGCGGAGCGAGGTCTTCCCCCTTGTCCCTGCCCCCCAGGAGGAGCACGACCGGGCGATCGAGGCTGAGCACGGCGCTTCGTGCCGCCGCCACGTTCGTGGCCTTCGAGTCGTTCACCCAGAGCACGCCGTCGCGCTCGACCACGGGCTCGAGGCGATGGGGGAGCGGCCGGAAGCCGCGAAGCCCGGCACGGATCGCGTCCAGCGACGCGCCTGCGAGGGATGCGGTGATCGCGGCCGTGATCGCGTTCGCCCGGTTATGCCGGCCGAGCAGGGACAGCTCGTCCTCGCGCAGCAGGATCTCCTCCACCCCGTCGATGCGGAGCACGAGCTGCCCGTCGCGCAGGAAGCCGCCGTCGGCCTCCACGGGGACCGCCGGGCTCGTTCCGACCGTGGCGCCGGCATCGTGTGCGGCGTCCGTGCGCGCGTAGTACCGCTTCCCGGGCGCGTCCCCCGCGAGCGCGTCGACCGCGGGGTCGTCCCCGTCCAGCACCCAGCGACTCTCGGGCGTGGCGTTGTCGAAGAGCCGCGCCTTGTCCGCATAATACGCCTCCACGGACGGATATCGGTCCGTGTGGTCGGGCGCGAGATTCGTCACCACGCCGATGTCCGGCGCGAAGTGCTCGATGTCCGCGAGCTGAAAGGAGCTCACCTCCACGACGTACCAGTCCGGGGGCGGCTCCAGGAGCGCGAGCTCCGAAGCCGCCGGACCCAGTCCGGCTCCGATATTGCCGCCCAGCGCCACGTGCATCTCCGCTTCCTTCATGAGATGCGTGACGAGGGCGGCGGTCGTGGTCTTCCCGTTTGTCCCCGTCAGGGCGATCAATGCGCCACCGAAGAACCGCGAGGCGAACTCGGGTTCGGATATCCACCGTACACCACGATCCCGGAGCGCGCGGAGCACCGGAGCTTCCGGGGGGATTCCAGGCGAGACCACCACCACCGACGAGCCTGCGATTCGCTCGACGTCGTGTCCTCCAAGCTGGACGGACGCTCCACGTGCGGCGAGCTCGTCTGCACGAGCTGAAGTTTCGGGGTCAGTACGCAAATCCGAGACATAGACCTCTCCTCCCTTTGCGAGGGCCAGGTGCGCCGCGGCCAATCCGCTCGCACCGAGCCCGATGATGGACGTTCGTCCTGCTTGACCTGCTTCTCCCGGCCGCTGCCGGGCGCTGCTCTCTCCGCCTGCATCCATCACCGGATCTTCAGGGTGCTGAAGGCGAGCATCGCGAAGAGAATTCCCACGATCCAGAACCGGATGACGATCTTGCTCTCCGGCCATCCGAGCTTTTCGAAGTGGTGGTGAATCGGGGCCATGCGGAAAATGCGGCGGCCCTCGCCGTACCGGCGCTGCGTGTAGCGGAACCAGGTGGTCTGGAGGATGACCGAGATCGCCTCGATCACGAAGACGCCCCCCACGATCACCAGGAGGAACTCCGCCTTGAGGAGAATCGCCATCACGCCGATCGCGCCGCCGAGTGCGAGCGAGCCGGTATCCCCCATGAAGACTTCGGCCGGGTGCGCGTTGTACCAGAGGAAGCCGATCGCCGCGCCGGCCAGGGCTGCCGCGAAGATGGCGAGCTCGCCCGCGCCCGGGAGGTAGAAGAGCCCCAGGTACACGGAGGTGTCGACGCGCCCGACGAGGTAGGCGAAGACGCCGAAGGTCACCACCGCGATCGCGGTGAGTCCTGCGGCGAGCCCGTCCAGTCCGTCGGTGAGGTTCACCGCGTTCGAGCTCCCGGACACGACGATGGCGACGAAGGCGATGTATCCCGGAATCCAGAAGTGGGCGTACCACCCGTCGAAGAAGGGGAGCATCGTCCAGTTCGGCGGAATCGGGGAGATCGGGTAGTAGACGAGGAAGAATCCAAGCACGAGGCCGAAGGTGAGCTGCCCCACCATCTTGTAGCGGGCGACCAGCCCGTCGGACTTGCCGCGCACCACCTTCAGGTAGTCGTCCAGGAAGCCGAGCGTCCCCAGCCAGACGAGCGCGAGCAGGGTGAGGAGCGTGTACGGGTTCGTCAGCTCCGCCCAGAGCAGGATCGAAGCCGCAGCCGACATCACGATGAGCGCGCCGCCCATCGTGGGGGTGCCGGCCTTCTTCAGGTGCGTCTGCGGGCCCTCGCTCCGCACCACCTGTCCCACCTTGAGCCGGGTGAGCCAGCGAATGGTCGGCGGGCCCAGGACGAACGCCAGGACCAGGGCCGTCACCACGGCGCCTGCCGCCCGGAACGTCTGGTAGCGGAAGACGTTGAAGAGGATGTGGAAGTCCGCGAACTGGGGGAGGAAGTGGTAGAGCATCTCAGTCCCCGCCCCCGTCGCCGGCGAAGTCGCGCTCGAAGAGCGGAAGGAGCGCCTCGACGGCCGCGCCGCGCGATCCCTTCAACAGGATCGTTTCGTCGCCGCGCAGACGGTCGCGCAGGGCGGCGTAGGCGTCGGCGAGCGCGGGTGCGCGGATGAGAGCGGGCCGCGGCAGCGGTCCGGCATCGACTTCCGCAGCATCGTCGGTCTCGGCGTCGGCACCCGCGCCGGCATCCGCCGGGCCGTTCCGGTGGATCCGGTCGAACTCGCCGGTGGCCACGACGACGTCCAGGGCGCGCCCGAGCGCGCTCCGAAGGGTCTTTCTGTGAAGCTCCGCGCTTCCCTCCCCCAGCTCCAGCATGCTCCCCAGGATCGCGACGCGTCCGCCGCCGCCCGGCACCAGCGTCAGGAGGTCGAGGGCGGCCTCGACGCTCTGCGGGTTGGCGTTGTAGCAGTCGAGAATGAGCGTGAGCCCGCCGACGCGGCGGATCTCGCCGCGCATGCCGGTGGGCGACACCGTCTCGACCCCCCGCGCGGCCTCGGCCGCCGGGATGTCGAAGAGCCGCGCGACGCCGAGCGCGAGGAGCGCGTTCCTCACCCCGTGCAGTCCGGGGATGCCCAGCTGAATCCGCTCCCCTTCCCACCCGAAGGCGAATCGCCCGAGCGCGTCGGGCGCGGGGGCCCCGGGCCGCAGCGCGGCGTCCGCCCGGTCGCTCGGTCCCGCCACCAGTACGTCGCGTCCCAGCGCCCGGACGCGCTCTGCGAGCTCCGGCGGCTCGTCACCCACGACGAGTCGGCCCGCCTGCGACATTTCCGCGGCGAGGGCCAGCTTCTCGCGAAGCACCCCTTCGCGGGAGCCCAGGCCCTCCAGGTGGGCGTCGCCCACCGTCGTGATCACGCCGACGTCCGGCGTCGCGATCCGGGTGAGCGTCGCGATCTCGCCGGGCTCACTGGTGCCCAGCTCCAGGACGAGAACCTCGCTGTCGAGCGGCGCCCCCAGGATCGTGAGCGGGAGCCCGATGCGGTTGTTGAGGTTGCCCTCCGTCGCGTGCACCCGGAAGCGGCTTCCCAGCGCCGCGCGCACCAGTTCCTTGGTCGTCGTCTTGCCGGACGACCCCGTGATCGCCACCACGCGTACGGGGCGGGCCCTCCTGCGAAACTCGGCCAGGGCCCCCAGCGCCTTCAGCGTGTCGTGCACGACGTACAGCCTGCCGGCGCGCCCCGACTGCGGCGGGCGCGACACCACGGCACCCGCGGCGCCCTGTGCCAGGGCTTCGGCGACGTGGTCGTGGCCGTCGAAGCGCTCCCCGGACAGGGCCACGAAGAGCTCGCCCTCGCGGATCGAGCGGCTGTCGGTGGATACGCCGGTGTAGCCCGCGCCCTCCACCGCCTGGTCGAGCGGGAGCCCGAGCGCGCGGCGCACGTTCAGATCCGTCCAGAAGGGCGTCGTCATGCCGCGCCTCC
>JBBDIW010000060.1:18709-22505 GCA_040880165.1 Gemmatimonadota bacterium
TCGCGGTCTCCGCCGGCCCCGAACAGGACGATGAGGCGCCCCCGGACGAGCGGACGCACCGCTGTGAGAACCCGCGCGAGCGCGTCGGCGGTGTGCGCGAAGTCCACCGCCACCGTGAAGGGCTCCCGGCAGAGAACCTCGAGCCGTCCGGGAACCTGCGGCGCGCGCTCGAGCCCGGCGGCGACCTCCTGCAGTGAGAGCCCGGAGACCAGGCCGACGGCGGCGGCGGCCAGCGCGTTCTCCACGTTGAAACGCCCCGGCAGCGGGAGCAGGACGTCGACGCTTCCGCCCTCGTGGTGCAGCGTGAAGCGGGCGCCGGACGGGAGCAGGACGACCCCGCTCGCGCGGACGTCGGCCGCCACGTCGATCGCAAACGTCACGAACCGCCGCCTCCCCGGGCCGACGCCCCCCCGGGCCGCGTCCGCGAGCGCCGCCCACGCCGCGTCGTCCGCGTTCACCACCGCGGCGCCGCTCGGGGCGAGGAGCTCGACGAGGCGCGCCTTGGAGGTCAGGTACGCGTCCGCGTCGCCGTGATAGTCGAGATGGTCGCCCCCGAAGTTCGTGAAGACCGCGACGTCGAAGCGCATGCCGTCGAGCCTGCGCTGGTCCAGCGCGTGCGAGGACGCCTCCAGTGTCACCGACCGGAAGTCGTCGTCGACCAGCTTCCGGAGCCATCCGGAGAGGGCGACGGGGCCGGGCGTGGTGAGCCCCTCGGTTTCCGGAAGCACCTGCCCGTCCGCGCCCACCACGCCCAGCGTCCCGATGGCCGCGGCGGAGCCGCGCATCCCGAGGAGGTGGCGCGTGAGAAGGGCGGTCGTAGTCTTTCCGTTCGTGCCCGTGATCCCGCAGGTGAAGAGCTGCCTCCACGGTGAGCCGTGGAGCGCGTCCGCGGCCAGGGCGGCGGCGAGGCGGCCGTCCGTAACGCGGACCTGTGGGACCGCGGCCTCCGGAACGAAGCGCTCGACGACGGCGGCCACCGCCCCCGCCTCCGCCGCGGCGGCGACGAAGTCATGGGCATCGGCGTCCACACCCCGCCATGCCAGAAAGAGATCGCCGGCCCGCACGGTCCGTGAATCCTGACTCGCTCCCAGAAGCGACACATCCCCCGTGCCGTGGACCTCGGTAACGAGGCCGGCCTTTCGGAGGATTTCCACGACGGCGTCGAGCTGGAGTGCCGGGCTACTCATCCCCGCCTCCTCGAGCCAGAAGCCGGATCGTGTCACCGGGCATCGACCGCTCTCCGGCGGCCGGTCGTGTGCCCACGATGGGGCCGGACTCCTCCCAGATGACGCGGAAACCGAAGGCGTGCAGTCGGCGGGCCGCCATCCGCGTGGGCATCCCGCGCACGTCCGGCACCTCGACCGCGCCGTTCGAATCGCGTCCCGGCGTGCTCACCCGTGGCCGTTCGGGCGTTGGGGGTGGATGGGAGGCGAAGCGCACGTGCGACTCGCCCGACTCCGCCGGGTGCTGCACGACGGGCGGCACGCGCTGGCGACTCGCCACCGAGATCAGCGCCCGCCGGTCCAGCGGTGGACGCCGCGCGGCGAGGACCGCCTCCATCGTGGCGCGGGTGACCGGGGCGGCGGTGGCGCCGCCATAATATTCGCCCTTCGGGTCCTCGAGCTTCACGAACACGACGAGCTGGGGGTCCTCTGCCGGGAAGAAACCGGCGAAGGACGAGTAGTACTTCCCCAGCGCGTAGCCTCCCCGGGGGTCGTAGGCCCGGCTCGTCCCGCTCTTGCCGGCCACCGTGAACGTCGCGAGGCGGGCGGCGCGCCCGGTGCCGTCCTCCACCGCGTCGACGAGCACCTGCCCGAGCTCCCGAGTCACCGCGGCGGAGGCCACCCTGCGCACCACACGGGGCGGAAACGTACGGGTGACGCGCCCGGCCGGGTCGCGCACCTCGCGCACGAGCCGGGGCTCCATCAGCACGCCGCCGTTCGCGAGCGCACCGTACGCCATCGCCATCTGGATGGGGGTGACCGCGATCTCGTAGCCGATGGCCAGGCTGGCCGGCGACTGTCGCGACCACTGGTGCGGACGCCGGAGCAGCCCAGCGTTCTCGCCGGGGATGCTGATTCCAGTCGCCGTGCCGAAGCCGAAGTCGCGCAGCGCCTCGTACTGCTGCGCCGGCGTGAGCTGCTGGGCGATCTTTGCGATGCCGACGTTCGACGAGAGCCTCAGGGCGTCTGCCAGCGTGATCCTCCCTTCCGCGTGCACGTCGGAGAGCACGCGGCCGGCGACCCGCCAGCGCCCGTTCTCCGTGTCCACGCTGTCCGCCAGCGCCGCCATCCGGTTGGACAGAAGCGCCGCGACGGTGAAGGGCTTGAGCGTCGAGCCCGGCTCGTAGGGCGCGTTGATGGTCGACAGGCCCTGGAGCCGGCCGTCCCGGATCGACACCATCGCCAGGATCTCGCCGGTCGACGGATCCGTCACCAGGATGTCTCCGCCGCGCGCCCCGGTGCTCTCCACCGCCTCGCTCAGCGCCTCGTGCGCGATTTCCTGGAGATCGAGGTCGAGCGTGAGCACGACCTCGTCGCCCGAGCGCGGGGAGCGCACCTGCCACGACTCGCCCGGAATCGTTCGGCCGCGGCTGTCCCGCGCGCTCATCTCCTCGCCGGCGTGCCCGCGGAGCACCGCGTCCAGCTCCTGCTCGATCCCGCCGCGACCTTCGTCGTCCACCACGCCCCCGAGGATCCCGCGCGCGAGATCCTCGTGCGGATAGAAGCGTCGGATCTCGCGCTCCACGTACACGCCCTGGACGCCGTTCAGCGCCTCGCGCGCCGCGGCGCCGTAGCGCCCCGGCAACGCGACCCACCGGCCGTTGGACTGCGTCACGCGGCGGGCCTCCTGGACGGAGAGTTCGAGCGCGCCCGCGAGAATCGTGGCGACCTCGACCCGGTCCTTCAGCTCGTGGGGCGCGACGCTCACCCGGAACGTCTCGTGGCTCGTGGCGAGCGGCACGCCGTCCCGGTCGAAGATCGTCCCGCGGGGGGCGGGGACGGCGCTGCTGCGGCGGTGCTGACGCTCCGCCTCGGCGTTCCACGTCGCGCCCTCCAGGAGCTGGAGCTCGGCCGAGCGCCCCACCACGACGACCACCGCCGTCAGCCACCCCAGAAGGAGGAGCCGGCGCCGGAAGGCGACCGTACGCTCGAGCTTCGCTTCGTCCCTCACTCCGGCTCCCCGTGCAGAAAAATCATCTCCGATGCGTCGGGCGTGTGCATTCCCAGCGTCGCCCGCGCCTCCGGCACCACGCGCTGCCGGCTCTCCAGAAACTGGATGCGCCGTTCCAGCTCCACCTTTTCAGACAGCACGAGCGCGGTTTCGCGCCGAACGTGTTCCAGTTCGGCCAGCGCCTCGAGCGCCCGGCTCTGACGCCACGCGACAAGACTCAGCGCCGCGAGCAGCGCCGCCACCGCGAGCGCAACGAAACTGGGACCGGACAGGCGGTTCACGCGGCCTTCCTCCACGCCCGGAGCCGCGCGCTGCGCGCCCTCGGGTTCCGTGCCAGCTCCGCCTCGCCCGCCCGCACCGGCTTGTTCGTCAGCGTCCTCCCGAGCGGCCTGCCCCGGCACACGCAGATCGGCAGCCCAGGCGGGCACACGCAGCTCCGGCTCCACTCCCGGAACGCGTTCTTGACCATGCGGTCCTCCAGCGAATGGTAGGCCATCACCACGAACCGCCCCCCGGGCATCAGCGCCGCCCGGATCGACTCGAGCGCCCGTTCCAGCGCCCCCATCTCGTCGTTCACCTCGATGCGCAGCGCCTGGAAGATCCGGGCCTTGTCCTGCGCCGT
>JBBDIW010000060.1:22605-23794 GCA_040880165.1 Gemmatimonadota bacterium
CGCTCGTCCGCGTCGAGCTGGTGGGAGCTGACCCCGAGATCCAGGAGCGCACCGCTCAGCGCCCCGTCCCCGATGCCTGCGGACTGCACGGCGCGATCGAAGGTCGCGGACACCATCGTGACGCGATCGAGCATGCCGTCGAGCCTCCGGCGGGCCTCCTCGAGCGCGTCAGGATCCCGATCGACGCCCACGACGCGACACGCGGGGCACCGGTCGAGCAGCGCCCGGGCATGCCCTCCGCCCCCCAGCGTTCCGTCCAGAAAGAGTCCACTCTCCGGTTCGAGGAAGTGCAGCACTTCCTCCAGGAGAACCGGCTCGTGATACCCCTCGGGATCCGGGCCGACCTCGTCATCGAAGTCCTCCTCCTTCGCGCGCGGAATCGTGTTCCTCTCCCTAGCCGAAGATCTGCGGGGCGAAGTGCTCGAAGCCGTCGGACGCGTCCGGCACGGCGCCGGCGAAGATGCCCGGATTCCAGATCTCGATGCGGTCGATCGCCCCGATCATGAGCACGGCCCCGTCCAGCCCCCCGGCCTGCTGGAGCCAGGACGGGATGAGAATCCGCCCCTGCTTGTCGGGCACGATCTCGACCGCGCTCGACGTGATGCGTCGCACGTGCGCCCCCCCGTCCTTCTGGCTCCTCCGGAACTGGAGGAGTCGCTCCTGGACCTGCAGCCACGCGGCTTCCGGGTAGAGCGTCAGATACGGCTCCTCCCATTGCAGCAGCACAAAGCGCCCGTCCTCCGCCCCGCGCCGGAATGCGGCGGGGAGACTGACGCGCCCCTTGTCGTCGAGCTGATACTCGAAGCGGCCCAGGAAATTGCTCACTCTGGTGTCACTCGGTGGGTAAGAGTGGGAGAGAGTGGTATCGATTGGGGAGAACATACGGAGGGGGAGCAGTAAACGTCAAGAGGCGCCTTCATTCGCAAGGCGAGAAGGCGCTTCCCACTTCTCCCCACGGCACGGGTGCACCCCTTCGCGGAAGCGCAGGTGCGGGCGGTGCGTGAGGCGTCAAGTCCATGGAGGAAGCGGGCACCGGGTGCGGATGAGGCAGGCTGCGGTGGCGGTGTGGCGGTACGGCGAAGCGGCAGTGGCGGTTGTGGCGGAATCCCAGAGGGTCGTCCGCCCCACGGTGGCGCCGCATCCCCGTCGAACGAGACTCCTTGCCCGACGCGCGCCGCTCCTCGGCCAG
>JBBDIW010000061.1:0-3675 GCA_040880165.1 Gemmatimonadota bacterium
CGAGGTGGTCATCACCGACATCCGCCTTCCCGGCGCTTCCGGAAACGAGCTCGTGGCCGCCGTGAAGTCGCGCTGGCCCACCACGCAGGTCATCGTGATCACCGGCTTCCGTGACGCGCAGTTCGCCGCCGAGGCGCTGAACGCCGGTGCGGACGGGTACCTCTTCAAGCCGTTCGGGATGCCGGAGCTCCGCACGCACCTCCTGGAGGCGATCGCCCGACGCGACCGGATCCTGACGGACCGGGACGAGCGACACCTCCTGACGCACGAGGCGCGGGAGCGGGCCGACGAAGCGCGCGAGGCGATCCTGAAGGGGGCGCTGGCGCTCGTCCGCGCCGTGGAGGTCCGCGACCCGTACACGCGCGGCCACTCGGCCAGGGTTGCCGCCTACGCCGTCGCGCTCGCGATCGAGCTCGAGAAGGAGGGGACCTTCCTCGATCTCGACACCCTCCGGCTCGCGAGCGAGCTGCACGACGTCGGCAAGATCGGCATTCCGGACGCGATCCTGAACAAGGAGAGCTCGCTCTCCGGAGACGAGTTCCTGGAGATCGAGTACCACCCGCGCACCGGGCGACGCATCCTGGAGCCGCTCCTGGACGACGAGATCGTCCTCGCCGTGGCGAGCTGGCACCACGAACGCTGGGATGGAGGGGGATATCCCGACGGTCTCACCGGTTCGGCCATTCCGCTCGCCGCGCGGGTCGTCGGGCTCGCCGACGCGCTGGACGCGATGACGAGCGACCGCGCCTACCGAGCGGCGCGTCCGTGGGAAGACGCGGTCGAGCAGATCCGAGGCGAGTTCGGCGCACAATTCGATCCCGGGCTCCTTTCCGTATTCGAGGCCGCCCTCCCCCGCCTTCACGAAGTGTATCGAGACGGAACCGCCCGCCGGGAATCCTCCGTCTGACGCACGCGTGAGGGACCGCCTGGAGCGGGCGACTCTCCGCCCGAGCGGATGCGCGAGCGGCGGGAGCAGTGGGAGGGAGGAAAGCGCCCGTCACGGTCGGGCAAAGGAAAAGGCGCGCGCTCAGGTCGGAGGATTGCTCCCGGCACCTCCTGAGGGCGCCGCAGTCGCCGGAGCCGTGCCCGGGAGCGCTTCGTCGGCGTTCTCGAGCACAGCCACCCGGCTCTCCCATCGCTCCATCATGCGCAGGAAGGCATGCGCGAGTCCCGGCTCGAACTCCGTTCCCGCGCCCTTGCGGATGTAGGCCATTACCCGGTCGTGCTCCCATGCATCCCGGTACGGGCGCGTGGTGCGCAGAGCGTCGTACACGTCACAGACGTGCACCATGTTGCTGCACTGGTGGCATTCCCGCGGATGGTGAAGCGACGGATAACCGGTGCCGTTCAGGCAGATGTGATGCTCGTAGGCGACGATGGCCGCCATGTCCAGGTTGTCTTCCGTCTCGATGATGATGCGCGCCCCCTCCACGGTATGCTGCTGCATGACCTTCCGCTCGGCCGCCGTCAGCTTGCCCGGCTTGTTCAGGATGTCCTCCGGGATCGTCGTCTTTCCCAGGTCGTGGAGCAGCCCCGCGATTCCGAAATTGCGCACGTCCTTCGGACCGAGCTCGATGAACTCCGCCAGCGCCATGGCGAGCACCGAGACATTCAGAGCGTGCGTCGTGGTGTACTGGTCGAACTGCTTCAGCCGCAGCAGGGGGATCAGGAACTGCTGCTCGCCATGCATCGCGAAGGAGAGCGACCGGATGATCGCCTCCGCCTCGACGACATCGAGCCGCCGGCCGTTCTTCAGCTCGGAGTGCATCCACTCGACGGCGTCCGCCTCTTCCCGCAGGGTGAAGGTGAGCGACGACGACGCGGGCGCGTCGGTGTCGGGCTCGCCGGGCTCGGATGCCGCCGCCTCGCCATCGGTGGTTCCCTTGCCCGGCAGCGCCGCCGCACCGTAGCGGATGCGGGACTCCCGCACCTGGCGGATCACCGCGGTGTCCGGCGGCGCGCCGGCCAGGCGGCCGCACGCCTCGTCGAGGAAGACGTCCAGGTCGTCGCGGTCGACCCCGCCCACGAGCTCCAGGCGCCCGATCCCCGCTGCCGCAAGGCGCGGACCCCATTCCCACGTCCGCAACTCCCGCAGCACCCTCCCGTTGTGCACGACGTGGCCTTCCACGAACGAGAACTCCTGGCGTACGCCTTTTTCCTGGAGCTCCTGCGCCCGCTCGTGGACGAGGTCGAGCGCCCGCTCCCGCGACGGGTGATTCTCCCTGTACAGTCCCATGGCAGAAATCGCCTGGGAAAGCGCGGTCAGAAAGCGGACGGCGGGGCTCACGTCCCTGCCCCCTCGGGCGGGCGGCACGCCGCCCTCACGTCGGCGTCGCCGGACACCGCCGCCCGCTTCAGGACGGCGGCCGCCCGGTCGTCGTCGCGCCAGGCCGACGCGAGCACCGAAAGGGCCGCCAGCAGCTCCGGCGACGACGGGGCGAGCTTCGGGCGCCCGAAGATCGTGCGGCCCCCGGAACAGATCCGGAGCAGCGTGTCGAGGGCGAGCGGAGCCGAAGAGCCACGGAGTGTCCGAATTCCGAGCGGTCGAAGCTCCGCAATCGCACCGGACTCGATGACGTGCTCCACCACCAGTGGGACCAGCGCTTCGGGAAGGCGTCGCTGAAGCTCCAGCAGGGCCATGCGAACGAGGCGCTCGTCCGCGTCCCGCACCGCCAGGGCGAGCGCCCGGTCCCGGAGCGCAGGCACCCGCAGCGCGAGCGGAAAACCTTCCCGCCGCACCCGCGGGTCCGGGTGCGTGAGGTAGGGGGTGGGGAGGAAGCCCTCGGGCAACGGGTCGATCTGCTGGAGAAGCGCCAGCATGTTCCGCTGCACGAACCAGCGGGGATCCTCGAGCCATTCCACCGCCTTCGCTCCGGCGGGCGCACCCAGGCGGACGAGGCAGTCGAACACCTTCCGGCGAGTGGCGCGCGACTCCGATTCCGTGAGGAAGTCGAGGAGCGGATCGATCGCCTCCGGGCCGATCCGCTCCACCAGATCGCGCAGGCTGTCTCCACTCATGTCGCCGCTCGTGAGGAGCTTCCTGAGCTGGAAGGGCGTCGTCAGTTGGGCGTGGAGACGCTCCGCCACGCGGTTGTCGGCCGGGGCGCCGTCCAGCGTCTGCAGGACGAATCCGATGCGCCCGTCGTCGAGCAACTCGGACACGGCCTTCTCGAGCGTAGGCCCCCAGGCGTCCACTTCAAGCGCAGTCTGCAGGACGCGGGTCGCGCCCGGGACGTTCTCCCGCTCCTTCGTCGGTGGCTCGAAGAGGGGAGACGCCCTGGACATCGTGTCGAGAAGCAGCGTATACCCCTCGGGGTTCGGGTCCTCGAGCTCCCACTCCGTGATGAGCGCTTCGACGTTCTCGCGCAGCGTGGCGTCGGCAAGCGCGCGTGCGTCCTGGCTTCCGCTCTCGGAGTGCATGGCGAGCTTCGAGAGGAGCCGCGTGAGCGAGTTCGAGATCGTCTGCCGCGACGCCGCCGCGGCCGCCTGGAGAATCTCGACGACGGCATCGGCGGCCAATGCCTGGCTGGCGTCGAGCACGAATTGCTTGCGCCGCGCCGATGAGCCGACCAACCCCACCATCCGCCGGAGAATCGCCGGATCGAGCTTCATCACGAGCTCCGACAGGTTCTGCCGGACCGTCGTGGCGCCGCTCCCCGAGGTCGCCTTGAGCTC
>JBBDIW010000062.1:0-5193 GCA_040880165.1 Gemmatimonadota bacterium
CGGGGCCGCAATGCGCTCACGGGGGAAGCGGCCGAGCTCTGGCAGCTGGGCGACGTGGAAATCTCCGCCGCAATCCGGCTGCTGGATCTGGCGACCGGCGCCGAGGTGGGGGAGGCGCCCGGCTTCCGCTACCGCCAATCCGCGGGCGCGTCCCTGAGACTCGCGACCTCTCCGGCAGACACGCTGGCCCACCTCATCGGACCCCAGAGCCAGCGCGGCCGGAGCGACCTCGAGCTCCAGCACTTCAACGACTTTTCGATGGGCCGTCGGCTGGGCCTGCGGGTCGATCTGCGCTACGGGATACCGCTCTCGCAGGAGCTCGAGCGCTTCCACACCCCGAGGACGGCGCTTTTCGACCCGTCGGGATCGCGTCAGCGGTATCTCTGGAGCCCCGCGGGATACCAGTCGATGGACGTCGTGCCGCGCGTGCTCCTCACGCCCGAGCTCGCGTTCGGCTTCCGCTACAACTTCCTGATGCGGGGGGAGGAGGAGTACGTCTTCGCCGGGGAGGCCGGCGCTCCGTCCGCTCCGCTCGGGCCCGCGGAAGGAGCGACGGACTCGCGGCTTCACCGCCTCGGGGGAAGCCTCGTCTACTCCACGCTGGAGGCGGCGCGCGACGGGCGTACCGCGCTCCCCTTCGAGGTGCGGGCGCGTTACGACGCGGTCATCGCCGGACGAGGCGGAGTGCCTCGCACGAGCGGCTTCGAGGCGGGGGTGAAGTTCTTTCTCTTCTGACCCCTCTGCGCTTCTCCAGCAGCCCCGCCCGCCGTCGGGTCAGGCGGGCTGGAGCAGCTCGCGGGCGTGGTCGCGGGAAACCGCGGACTCGGGGTCGCCTCCCAGCATTCGCGCGATCTCCCGCACCCGCTCCTCTCCGTCCAGTTCCGTGACGCGCGCCGTCGCGATCCCGTCCTCCTCCACCTTTTCCACGAAGAGGTGGTTGTGTCCACGCGAGGCGAGCTGTGCCAGGTGGGTGATCACGAAGACCTGATGGTGCTCCGCGACCTCGCGGAGCTTCGTCGCCACGCCCGTCGCGACCGCGCCGCCGATGCCGGCGTCGATCTCGTCGAAGACGAGCGTGGGGACCCGGTCTACCCGGGCCAGGATCGACTTGAGCGCGAGCATCACGCGCGAGAGCTCGCCCCCGCTCGCGATCCGGGACAGCGCCCGCGGCTCGAAGCCCGGGTTCAGGGAGGCCTCGAAGTGGACGCCCTCGCCCCCACCCCGCTCCACTTCGGGCAACGGCCGGAGCACGATCCGGAAGGTGCCCCCGGGCATCCCGAGCTCCGGCAGGAGCGCCTCGACCTCCGGGGCGAGTTGGACTGCGGCGGAGGTGCGCGCCACCGTGAGCTGCGCGGCCGCCGCTCCCAGGGCGTCACCGACCGCCGCCAGCTTCCGGGCCAGCTCGTCCAGGTCGAGCGCCGAGCCGTCCAGCTCCCCGACCTCGCGCGCGAGTTCCTCCCCCTTCGCCAGCACGTCCGAAAGCTCCGGGCCGTACTTCCGCCGCAGCCGCTGAATCCGGTCGAGGCGCTCGCGGATCGCCTCCAGTCGCGTCGGGTCGTGCTCGATGCCGGCCGCGTAGCTGCCCATGCTGCGGCCAACTTCCACGACGGAGTGGAAGGTCTCCTCGAGGAGCGTCAGGGAGTCTCCGAGGGACGGATCGATGCGCGCGAGCGAGCGCAGCACGTCCCTCAGCTGCGCCAGCCGCTCGGAGATGGCGTCCTCCCCCCCGTAGAGTTCCTCGTGGATCCGGCCGGATTCCCCCACCAACTCCTCGGAATGCTCCAGGCGCCGCGCCTCCTCCTCGAGCCGGACGTCCTCCCCCTCGTCCAGCTCCGCCCCCCGGATCTCCTCGAGCTGAAAGCGCAGGAAGTCGGCCCGCCCCTCCAGCTCCCGCAGGCGCTCCGCACGTTCCTCGCGCTCGGCCCGGAGCCGGCTGGCCTCGCGGTGCAGCCGCGCGACGTCCGCCGCGAGCGCCTCCGCGCGCGCGTATGCGTCCAGGATGCCTCTCTGCTCTTCCGGCAGAAGCAGCGTCTGGTGCTCGTGCTGGCCGTGCAGGTCCACCAGGGCGCGGCCCAGCTCGCCCACGACCCCCGCGGTGGCGGGCGACGCGTTGATCCAGGCGCGATTTCTCCCCTCCGCCGCCACCTCGCGCCGGAGAATCAGGAAGCCGTCCGCCCGCTCAAAGCCCAACTCGTCCAGCCGTTCCTCCAGCTCCGGCCGTCCGGAAACGTCGAAGACGCCTTCCACGACGGCGCGCTCGGCCCCCTCGCGCACGACGTCCGACGACGCGCGCTCGCCCAGCAGGAGCGAGAGCGCGCCCACGATAATCGATTTTCCCGCTCCGGTTTCACCCGTGAGGGTATTCAGGCCGGCCCGGAACTCCATGGAGAGCGCATGGATGACCGCGTAGTCGCGGATCTTCAGTTCTACGAGCATGAGGGGGAAGATACGGGGGCCGGGGGGATATTCTCAATGCCCGGATCGGCCGGGGCCGAACCGGCCGGGGTCGGGGACGGCACGCGCAGGCAGCGCCGGACCGGATCGACGGCGAACGCGCCCGCGGCCGGACGGGCGGCCGTCAGACCGCCCAGTTGAGCTTGCGCCGCAGCGTCGAAAAGAACGTCTGGCCGGGGAAGCGCACCAGGGCGATGCGCACGCCGCCCTTCCGGACCGCGACGAGGTCTCCGCCGGCGAGGTCGCGCCCCACCTGCCCGTCCACGGTCAGGACCATCTCTTCCTTCCGGTCCAGCGCACGGATCCGAACCCGTTCGGTGGAGGGAAGAACCAGGGGCCGGACGGCGAGGGTGTGCGGGCAGATCGGCGTCACCACCAGGCAGTCCACCGAGGGCGCGATGATGGGCCCCCCGGCGGACAGGGAGTAGGCGGTGGACCCGGTGGGGGTCGCGACGATGACGCCGTCCGCGCTGAAGCTCCCGATCTCGTCCAGGCCGTCGCCGTCGCCCACCGACAGATCGAGCCGCACCACGCGCGCCACCCCGGCCTTGTGCAGAACGATGTCGTTCAGGGCGACGAAACACTCGCCCTCGACGCCGTCGGCGTGGATGACCTGTGCTTCCAGCGTGTAGCGCCGGTCGAGCAGATACGACCCCGCGCGGATGTGCTCGAGGGCGCTCTCCACCTCGTCCTCCTGGGCGCCGGTCAGGAAGCCGAGGTAGCCCAGATTGATACCGAGGATGGCGGTCTCGCGTCCGGCCACCATGCGCGCTCCCCGCAGGAGCGTGCCGTCGCCGCCCAGCGTGATGAGCAGGTCGACCCCCTGGCGGTCGAGGTCGAGCGGCACCGGGCTCACCCCGTCCTTCGGGGCGAGGGGGAGGACGTCGTCGCCGTAGTGGAGCTCGTAGCCGTGCTCGATCGCGAAGTCGTGGAGCCGTCGCATGACCGAGGTGAGATCCGCGTACCGAGGCTGTCCGATAATGCCGATCCGCCGAAGCGTGGTGAGGGACGGCTCCGCCGGCATCAGGCACTTTCCCGCGACGCCACAGGCGCCCGCACGTCCCCGGCGAGCTTCCGGATGTGAGCCGCGATTCCGTCCACGTCCAGCCCGATCTCCTGGAGCAGGACCTTCCTGGGACCGTGCATGACGAAGCGGTCCGGAACGCCCATCGCGTCCATTCGAAGCGATTTTCCGCCGCGGAGTCCCTCGAGCTCGAGCGCCTCGACTTCGCGGGCGATGAACGACCCGAAGCCGTTTACGATCGTGCCTTCCTCCACCGTGAGCAGCGCGTCGTGCGCACGGACCACCTCCCGCAGCATCTTCTCGTCGAAGGGCTTCATGAAGCGGCAGTTCACGACCGTGGCGTCGATCCCCTCCTGCTGGAGTCGACGCGCCGCCTCGACCGCGGGCAGCACCATCGTGCCCACCGCGAGCACCGCCACGCCGGTCCCGTGCCGCATCATCTCCCAGCTCGCGTATTCGACCTCAGGGATCTCGGAAACGGCCCCCACGGCCTCAGGAACGGTGTCGCGCGGGTAGCGCAGACTCCAGGGACCGGCCTCGTGGCGCACGCCGGCGCGCAGGAGCGCGAGCATCTCGGCGCCGTCCTTCGGAGCCGTTACCGTCATCCCCGGCACGGAGAGCATGTATGCGATGTCGAAGATGCCGTGGTGGGTGGGGCCATCCTCGCCCGCGATCCCCGCCCGGTCCATGCAGAAGACGACCGGCAGATCCTGGAGCGCGACGTCGTGCAGGATGGAGTCGTAGGCGCGCTGGAGGAAGGTCGAATAGATGGCCGCGACGGGGCGGATGCCCTCGGTCGCCATCCCTGCCGCGAAGGTGATCGCGTGCCCCTCCGCGATACCGACGTCGAAGTACCGGTCCGGAAACGCGTCGCCGAAGAGGCCGGTGCTCGTGCCGTCCGGCATCGCGGCGGTGATCGTGACGATGCGCTCGTCCTCCGCGCCGAGCTCGGTCAGCCCCTTGCCGAAAACCGCCTGATAGCGCGGCAGTCCCGCGGCCTTCTTCGGCACGAGACCGGTGATCTTGTCCCAGGGCGAGGAGGCGTGCCACTTCCACGGATTTTCCTCGGCCAGCGCGTACCCCTTCCCCTTCTGGGTGATCACGTGCACCAGGACCGGCCCCTTCATCTGCTTCACGTTGTCCAGCGTCTCGACCACCTCGTCCAGGTCGTGGCCGTCCACCGGTCCCACGTAGCGGAAGCCCATCTCCTCGAAGAGCATTCCCGGCACGAACATGTGCTTCACGCTCTCCTCGATCCGGCCCGCGGCGGACTCCATCAGGCGCCCCACCCGCGTCGGCGTCTTCTGGAGGATGTCCTTCACCTCGTTGCGCAGCCGGTTGTAGAACGGGTTCGTGATAATGCCGGTCAGGTACTTGTTCATCGCGCCCACGTTCGGCGCGATGGACATGTCGTTGTCGTTGAGAATGACGATGAAGTCGCGGTCGGTGTCGCCGGCGTTGTTCAGCGCCTCGTATGCGAGCCCGCACGTCATCGCGCCGTCTCCGATCACCGCGACCACCTTGTTGTCGTCGCCGTTCAGGTCGCGCGCGGTGGCCATGCCGAACGCCGCGGAGATGGAGGTCGCCGCGTGCCCCGCGCCGAAGGTGTCGTACTCGGATTCGTCCCGGCGCAGGAAGGGCGAAAGCCCGTCCTTCTGGCGGATCGTCGGGAAGCGGTCGTTGCGCCCCGTCAGGATCTTGTGGATGTAGGCCTG
>JBBDIW010000062.1:5293-23421 GCA_040880165.1 Gemmatimonadota bacterium
GGATCGTCGGGAAGCGGTCGTTGCGCCCCGTCAGGATCTTGTGGATGTAGGCCTGATGGCCCGTATCCCAGACGATGCGGTCGCGGGGGGTGTCGAAGACGTAGTGAAGGGCGGTCGTCAGCTCCACGACCCCCAGGCTGGGGGCGAAGTGGCCGCCGATCTTCGCCACCACGTCGATGTGACGCTCCCGGACCTCGTCGGCCAGGGCGTGCAATTCTTCACGGTTCAGTTTCCGAATGTTCTCGGGCCACACCACACCATCGAGAAGCGCCACCGATCGACTCCTGCCAAGAAAGGACTGTTCAGTTCAAAATACGTCTCGCGCATCTACACTGGAAGGAGGAGCCCGGTCCATCCCCCTGCTGCTCTCCGCTCCCGTTCGCCCGGTGCGCACCCACACTGGCGGGCTAGTGTCCCCGCTCCACGATGAACGCGGACAGCGCGACGAGCGCGGGCGCGTCGACGTCCGCCTCCTCGAGCGCGGAACGGGCCTCGCGGACGCGGGCATCCGCGTGCGCCTTCGCCGCCGCGAGTCCGTGAAGGGCGACGTACGTCGACTTGTCCATCTCCCGGTCGCTCGGGTTCTTGCCGAGGGCTCCGGCCGAGGCCGTCGCGTCCAGGATATCGTCCACGATCTGGAAGGCGAGCCCGATCGCTTTCCCGTACCGCTCCAGCGCCTCCCGCACGGGCGGCGCGGCCCCCGCCGCGAGGGCGCCGACCCGCAGCGACGCGGCAAGGAGCGCGCCCGTCTTGAGCCCATGCAGCGCATCCAGCTCCGCCGGATCGAGGCTCCGCCCCTCCGCCATCAGGTCGAGCGCCTGCCCGCCCACCATTCCCCCCGCGCCCGAAGCCCGGGCGAGCTCGCGGACGATCTCGCGGCGCGTCGCGTCGTCGCACCCCAGGGCGCCGGCGGCCTGCCAGGCCTGCAACGCCGCCGCGGGGATGAGCGCGGCACCCGCGACGGTGGTCCGCGCTTCGCCGAAGAGCGTGTGCGGCGTTGGCCTCCCCCGGCGCAGGTCGGCGTCGTCCATGGACGGGAGGTCGTCGTGCATGAGCGAATAAGCGTGGATCATCTCCAGCGCGGCGGCCAGATCGTACCGGGCTGGAGCCGCGCCGCGTCCCCCGCACGCGCCGTACGCCGCGGCACACAGGATCGGACGGAGACGCTTTCCGCCGGTCGTCACTCCGTGGTGCACGACCTCGAGGAGCTCCTCGTACGCCGGTGTCCCGAGGTCCGCCAGCGTGTCCCGCATTCGGTCGAGCGCGCGCAGGAGCGCCCGGTCGACCTCCCCCGCCTCGGCCGCGAGGTACGCCCCCAGGTCGAACGGGTGCGTCACCTCGCTCACCCGACCTCCCCTCCGGACTTCGAAGCTGGCGAACCCGCGTCCGGGTCGGAACCCTCTGCGGGGGCCGCACCGCCGCCCGCAGCCCCGCCGCCGGAAGCTGCGAGCGCGCGCGTACGGAGTGCCGCCTCGTTGCCGACCAGCTCTTCCACCTTGAGCTCGGCCCGTGCCAGCACGCGCTCGGCGTTGCGGATGTGGCGCACGCCCTCCTCGAACAGTTCGAGCCCGCGGTCGAGCTCGACATCGCCGGACTCGAGCGCGCTCACGATCTCGTCCAGACGTCGAAGCCGCTCTTCGAGGGTGAGACCGTCCTCGTCCGCGCCCTGCTCCCCCTTCTTCGCCATGTCAGCCACCGATCCCTTCATCCCTTGAATGTTCGCCGGCCGTGCACTCGATCCGTCCGTCCACGACGCGGAGCGAGAAGCGCAGGCCCGGCTCGAAATCCTCCACCCCCCGAAGAAGCTTCCCCTGCGGCCCCAGCGGTACGGCATACCCCCGACGGAGCGTGGACAGCGGTGACAGGGCCTCGATCTTCCCCGCGGCGTTCAGGAGGTCGTGCCGGCGCTGGTGCACGAGCTTCCGGATCGCGCGGTCCATCTCCGCCAGTCGGTCGGTGACCCGCGCGCGTCTGGGCTCCACCACCCTGCGGATCGCGCCCTCGAGACGACCCTTCCGCTCCCGCACCGCGCCCTGGCGCCGTTCCACGCAGGCGTGGAGGTTCCGCGCCAGGCGCGGGCGCACGGTGCGCAGGAGCTCCAGAAGCGCCTCCCGATCCTGCACCACCGCCTCCGCCGCGGCCGAAGGCGTCGGGGCGCGCAGATCCGCGACCAGGTCCGAGATCGTGACGTCCACCTCGTGACCGACGGCCGAGACGACGGGCACCGGGCACGCCGCGATCGCCCGCGCGACGGCCTCGTGGTTGAAGGCCCAGAGATCCTCGATGGAGCCGCCACCCCGCCCCACGATCATCACCTGGACGCGACCGCTCCCCCCAAGCACGCGGATCGCCTCCGCGACCTCCTCGGCCGCGCCCTCCCCCTGCACCCGCGCACCCCGCACCGTGACACGGGTCCATGGTGCACGCCGCCGGATCACCGTCAGGATGTCGTGGAGCGCCGCCCCCGTCGGCGACGTCACCACCCCCACGCAGTCCGGGAAGCGCGGGAGCCGGCGCTTCCGCTCCGGCGCGAGAAGGCCCTCGGCGTCGAGCTTCGCCCGGAGCCGTTCGAATGCGAGACGCCAGAGGCCCTCGCTCCCCTCCCCCTCGAGCTGCCGCACACCGAACTGGTACTCGCCCCGCGCCTCGTACAGGGTGAGCGAGCCGAACGCCCGCACCTTCATCCCCTCCTCGGGGTCCGTCGGGAGCTGCGCCGCGTCGCGCCGCCAGATCACGCAGCGGATCTGGGCGCGATCGTCCTTCAGGGTGAAGTAGCAGTGCCCGGAGCGAGCCCGCGTCCAGTTCGTGACCTCGCCGCCGATCCAGATCGAGGGCAGCGTGTCTTCCAGAAGCGCGCGCACCGCGCTGTTGATCTCCGAGACCGACCAGATCTTCGGCTCGGGCGGCGCCGCGGGCGCGGAAGCGCCCCTCGCGGACCGCGCGGCGCCCGGTTCGGCGGAAGTCGGTCCGGCAGCGGCCGGCGGACGGGCATCGGAGGATGCGGACCGGTCCGTCCCCTCGTGGGCCCGGTCCTCGCCGGGGGCCCCGAACAGGTCCAGGGTCAGCTCCGGATCCGGCGGCGTCCTGCCCTTCCTGTTCACGCCGGATCCCGGCTCCTCATACGGGCCTGCGGGGCTGCGCGGCGCGCGGCGTCGACGGTGTTCGAGAGGAGCATGGCGATCGTCATCGGCCCCACGCCCCCCGGCACCGGGGTGATCGCCCCCGCCACCTGGCTCACCTCGTCGAAGGCGACGTCCCCAACGAGCCGCGTGCCCCGCTCGGTCTCCGGCGCGTCGATCCGGTTGACCCCGACGTCGATGACCACGGCCCCGGGCTTCACCATGTCCTTCAGGATGAGGTTCGGTCGCCCGATCGCCACGATCAGGATGTCCGCCTGGCGCGTCATCGCGCCGAGATCGGGGGTGCGGCTGTGCGCGACCGTTACCGTCGCGTTGCCGCCCCGGCCCTTGCGCAGGAGGAGGGATGCCATGGGCCGACCGACGATGTTCGAGCGGCCAACCACGACGGCGTGCTTCCCCGAAGGATCGTACCCGCTGCGGAGCAGCATCTCGATGACGCCGCGGGGCGTGCATGGGGCGAGCACGTCCTCGTCGCCCGTTGCCAGCCGTCCCACGTTGACCGGGTGAAAGCCGTCCACGTCCTTGTTTGGGTCGATCGCGTTCAGGACGAGGGATTCGGGAATCTGATCCGGAAGGGGGAGCTGGACGAGGATGCCGTGGATCTCCGGGTCGTGATTGAGCTCGGAGATCAGGGCGAGAAGATCACCCGCCGGGGTATCGCCGGCCAGGATGACCTGGCGCGAGTGGATCCCGGCTTCCTTGGCGGCCCGTCCCTTCATGCCCACGTAGACGTGACTCGCCGGGTCATCGCCCACGAGCACCGTCGCCAGCCCCGGTACGACGCCGGTGCTCTCCTTCAGCGCCCGCACGTCCTCGGCCAGCTCGTCCCGGATCGCCCGGGCGATGTCGGTTCCGGAAATGATGGTCGCGCTCATGCGCACGGCCCGTGAACTCTCATGTGCACGCGCTCCTGGAGAGGGGAGATCGACGTTCGATCCTCTACGATAATCGCTTTGCGGGCCCGATTGAACCGCGCTTCCCGGCCGGACGTGCGCGCGGAGGGGACGACGGCGCGACCCCGCACCCGATCAGCGCGCGAAATCGATGGCGCGCGTCTCGCGGATGACGACGACCTTGATCTGCCCGGGGTACTGCAGCTCGTCCTCGAAGCGGCGCGCGACGGTCTCGGAAAGCTGCGCCATCTCGTTGTCGGACACCTTCTCCGGCTCCACCATCACCCGCACCTCCCGGCCCGCCTGGATCGCGAAGCAGCGCTCCACACCCGGGTACTCGAGCGCGATCGCCTCGAGCTTTTCCAGCCGCTTCACGTACGTGTCGAACATCTCGCGCCGCGCGCCGGGGCGCGAGCCGCTGATGGCGTCCGCGGCGGTGACGAGGAAGGTCTCGGGAAAGTGGTGCGGCTCCTCGTCGTGGTGCGCCTTGATGGCGTTCAGCACGAGCGCGGACTCCTTGTGCTTCATGCAGAGGGCGTAGCCCAGCTCCACGTGCGTGCCCTCCTGTTCGTGCGTGAGCCCCTTCCCGACGTCGTGGAGCAGCCCCGCCCGCTTCACGCCCTGCACGTCGAGGCCCATCTCGCCGGCCATGGAGCCCGCGAGAATCGCCACTTCCTTCGAGTGCTGGAGCTGATTCTGCCCGTAGGAGGTGCGGAACTTCAGCCGCCCGAGCACCTTCACGATCTCGGGATGCACGTTGTGGATGCCGAGCTCGTAGAGCACCTCCTCCGCGGCCTCCACCATCCCGTTCTCGACTTCCTTCCGGCTCTTTCCCACAACGTCTTCGATCCGGCCCGGGTGGATGCGCCCGTCCTCGATGAGCTTCTCCATCGCGATGCGCGCGATCTCCCGCCGGACGGGATCGAAGCCGGAAAGGATGACGGCTTCCGGCGTATCGTCGATGATGACGTCGATTCCCGTCGCCTGCTCGAAGGCGCGGATGTTCCGACCCTCCCGGCCGATGATGCGACCCTTCATCTCGTCGGAGGGAAGCTGCACGACGGAGACCGTCATTTCGGCCGTCTGGTCGGCGGCCATGCGCTGGATCGCGAGGGCGATGATCTTCTTCGCTTCCCGTTCCGCGCTCCGCTGCGCCTCCTCGCGGATTTCCCGCAGCGTGTTCGCGGCGTCCGCGCGGGCCTCGTCCTCGAGCTCCTCCATGAGCAGCCGCTTTGCGTCCAGCGCGGAGATTCCCGAGATGGACTCCATGCGCTTGCGGATCTCGCGGGCCTGCTGCTCGACCTCCTCGGCGGTGGTCCGCATGCGCGCGAGCCCCTCGTCGAGCTCGCGGGTGCGCTTTTCCTGCAGAAGCTCCCGTTCGTTCAGGAGGTCGAACTTCCGGTCCAGCGACTCCGTGCGCTCGGCCAGCCGGCGCTCGGCGCGCTCCATCTCCTCCCGCCGTCTCGCCTCCTCCTTCTCCCACGCCTCGCGCAGTCGATACGCCTCTTCCTTCCCTTCGAGGGCGGCGGCCTTCGTGGTCGTCTCCGCCTCCATCCGGGCGCGTTCGAGAATGACGGACGCCTCGTCGCGGGCCGCGGCCCGATCCCTGTCCTGCCGTGCGCGTTCACGCGTCCGCGCGATGAAGAAGCCTGCGGCGCCGGCGAGCACGGCGATCGCCGCCGCCACCGCCCAGGCAAGCGGGGAATCCATGTATACACTCCGAAATCGGGCGTCCAGAGACGCCCGAATGTGGGCGCAATGCGCGGATCGTTCGCGGCCCACGTGCAGCGGCCTGCGGGAAGGATCCGCTTAAGTCATGTAACTATAGGAATTTGACGACCGAAAACGCAAGCGGGCGCATTGCGCCGGGATGCGCGGGGCCAGCCCGTCGCGGGATCACCCCTCCTGGTCCTCCTCGATCCTGCGCACGAGGTTCGTGGAGCGCGACACGACTTCCTTCCGCAACTTTTCGAGCTCGTCCTGCATCTGGAAGAACTGGTCGGTGATGGAGAGTCCCGCGAGGATCGCCGCCTTGTGCCCCTCCACCAGGCGCGACTTCTCCCGGACTTCACGGATCCGTTCGTCCACGAAGCGGGCGCAGCGGGTCGTGTACTCCGGGTCCGCGTTCGAGCGGATCACGTGATCCTCTCCCGCGATGCGGACCGTGACGGACTGTCTCCGGGGCTCAGCGCTCACCGTTGCTCCTCGATAAAGCGGATTCTGGCCAGGAGGCGCTCGGCGCCCTCCCGACCCTCGTTCAGGCGAGCCCGGAGCTCGTCGTTCTCTTCCTGCAGGAGACGGAGTCGGTCCATGAGGCGGGCGGGGTTGTCGTCCCCGCTGGTGAATCGCCGCAGAAGCGCCTCGAGGTCGCGCACGCGCGCCTCGGCGCCCGTCGCTCGTCGCTGCAGCGCCGACATCCGCTCGAGCGCCCGGCCGACCGCTTCCTCCAGCCGCGCCAGCGCCTGTCGCTCGGAGACCGTGTCGTCAGGGCCCTCGGGGCTGGACACCCGCTTCCTCCCTCAGCGCCTCGTCGATTCTCTTCATGGCCGCCTCCACGTCCGCGTCCGTCAGCGTCCGCTCCGGGGATCGAAAGTGCAGTCGGAACGCGATGGATCGCGACGACTCCGGAATGCCCTCTCCCCGATACAGGTCGAAGAGCTGCACGCGCTCCAGGTACTCTCCGCCGTGCGCCCCGATCACCCGCGCGACCTCGTCGGCCGGCACCGCGTCGGGCACGATCAGCGCCACGTCGCGCGCCACTCCCGGGAAGTGCGGAAGCGCCCGGAAGAGGGGGGGCTCGGGCGCGTCCGGGTTCTCCGGCAGGACGATCTCGAGAGCCCACAGGTCGCCGGCCCACGCGGGCGCGTCCACAACGCCGGCGGCGACCCTTCCGCCGTACCCCAGCACCACGCCGTCCTCTCCGCGCGCCTCCCAGGCGGCGTCCCGGTCGAAGCGCGTTGCCGCGGCAATGTCTCCGATGGAATCCAGCGCCCACTCCGGGTGCCGGGAGCCTCCGAGAACCGCCTCCAGGATGCCCTTCACCTCCCAGAGGTCCACGGGCATCGGAGGAGTCGCCCAGTGGGCGGGTTCCCGATCCCCCGTCAGGACGACGGCGATGCGCGTCTCCTCGTGCGGACGCTCCCCCTTCTTCGGCGGCGGCCCGAAGACGGTTCCGGTCTCGAAGAGCCGGATGTCTCGGGCGCCCCGTGCGAAGTTGTACTCCATCCTCCGAAAGAGCGCCGGCAGGAGAGAGCGGCGAAGCGCGCCGTCCTCGGCGGAAACGGGATTGAGAACCTCGACATCGCCCTCGGCGGCCGGGGCGAATGCGGGCGTCTGTGCCTCGAGCAGTCCGCGCGCGACGAGCAGGCCCCGCAGCTCGTCCTGGAGTCCGAAGAGGGCGTCGTCGGGGACCGTGCCGGGCCGGAACGCACCCAGCACGTCCGGGAACCGGTCGAAGCCGTGGACCCGCGCGATCTCCTCGACCAGGTCGATCTCGCGCCGGACATCGTAGCTGCGAAAGCCCGGCACCGAAACGGAAAGCGCCCGATCACCCGATGCCGCGCCCCCCGGGGCGTCCACCGGAAAGCCGAGCGGCTCCAGGATCTCGCGGATCCTCGCCTCCTCGAACGGAACGCCCAGAACCTTCTCTACACGCGCCGGCCGCAGCGCCACTTCCACGCGCTCGAAGGGGCGCGCGACGACGTCCGTCGTCTGCGGCTCCGCTTCTCCGCCGGCCGTGGCGAGGATGATCTCGACCGCGCGTCTCACGGCGCGCTCCATTCCCTCCGGGTCCACGCCGCGCTCGAAGCGATAGCTCGCATCCGTGGACATGCCGAGCGCCCGGCGGGTGGCCCGCGTGGAGGCCGGTTCGAAGAGCGCGCACTCGAGGAGGATGGCCTGCGATTCCTCCGTCACCTCGGTATCCGCGCCGCCCATGACGCCGGCGATGGCCACCGGTCCGGCGGCGTCGCAGATCGCGAGCATGTCCGGGGCGAGCTTCCGCTCCACGTCGTCCAGCGTGCGGATCGCCTCTCCCTTCTTCACCCGACGCACGATGATCTCGGGCCCCTTCAGCGTGCGGAGGTCGAACGCGTGAAGGGGGTGGCCGAGCTCGAGCAGCACGTAGTTCGTCGCGTCCACCACGTTGTTGATCGGCCGGGCCCCGACGGAGCGAAGGCGCGCCTGGAGCCACTCCGGCGACGGCCCTACGGTGATTCCGCGAACGACCGCCGCGATGTAGCGGGAGCAGAGATCCGCGTCCTCGATACGCACGGCGACGCTGCCCGAGGGAATGTCCGCATCGGCGTCGGCATCGGCATCCGCGAAGCGCAGCTCCGGCGACGCGTCCAGCCCCGGAATCGCCGGAAGACGGACCCCGTCCACGCCGGCCGGGGAAACTTCCCGCGCGACACCCAGATGCGAAAGCAGGTCGCCCCGGTTCGGCGTGACCTCCACGTCCAGCCGCGCGTCGTCCAGCCGGAGCGCGTCGACCATCGAAGCCCCCGGCGTCCACGCGCCGCGGAGCTCCATGATGCCGCCCGAGTCGCGCCCCAGGGCGAGCTCCTTCTCCGAGCAGAGCATGCCCACGGACGACTCGCCGCGGATCTTCGCCTTGCGGATCTTCATGCCGCCGGGGAGCGTGGCGCCCACCGGCGCGAACGGGTAGTAGGCACCCGCGCGCACGTTCGGCGCGCCGCACACGACCTGGATCTCCCCTTCCCCGCCTTCGACCGTGCACAGCGAGAGCCGGTCCGCGTTCGGGTGCGGGCGGACGGCCTCCACCCGCGCGATCACGATGTCCTCCAGTCCTTCCCCCAGGTGGAGCAGGTCCTCGACGGGTGCGCCCCGCATGGCGAGCATCTCCGCGATCTCCTCCGGCGCGGCCGTCAACTCCGGGACGAGCGCGCGCAGCCACTGGTATCCGATATTCATGATTTCGCGAACTGCTCGAGGAAGCGGATGTCGTTCTCGTGAAACGGTCGAATGTCCGGGATGCCGTACTTCAGCATGGCGATCCGGCCCGGCCCCATTCCGAAGGCGAAGCCGGTGTAGCGCTCGGGGTCGTAGCCCACGTTTTCCAGAACCGCCGGGTCCACCATTCCCGCCCCCATGATCTCCAGCCAGTCCGTCTCCACGGTCGAGCCGTCGGGCTGCAGAATCAGGCGCTTCACGTCCACCTCGGCGCTGGGCTCCGTGAAGGGGAAGAAGGAGGGACGGAAGCGCACCTTCGTGCCCGGCCCCCAGAAGCGCCGTGCGAACTCGGTGAGGGTCGCCTTGAAATCGACGAACGAGACCCCCTCGTCGACGACCAGCCCCTCGATCTGCGCGAAGGCCGGCGCGTGCGTGGCGTCGTAGCTGTCCCTGCGGTAACACATGCCCGGCACAAGAATCCGGATGGGAGGTTCGTACTGCTCCATCGTGCGGACCTGGACCGGCGACGTGTGGCTGCGCAGGAGCGACGAATCCCTGAGATAGAGGGTGTCCTGCTCGTCGGCCGCCGGATGGTCCATCGGCGTGTTCAGCGCGACGAAGTTGTACCACTCCGTCTCGGCCTCGGGCCCCCGCGCCCGCGTGAAGCCCAGCAGCTTGAAGATGTCGCAGATCTCGTCCACGACCTGCGTGACCGGATGCTTCGCGCCCTTCCAGCGGGGGCGACCCGGCAGCGTCAGGTCCTTCTCATGCCCGAAGCGCTCGCGAGCGCCGCCCGAAGCTGCGGACTTCTCCCGGCGGCCCCCTTCGCCGCGTCTGCCCGCGGTGCCGCCGCTCGCTTCCTCCGCGATTTCCGCGCCCCTCGCCTCCAGCGCCTCCCGGAGCGCCTGCTTCACACGGTTCGCCTCGGCACCCACGGCGGGTCGCTCCTCGGCGGGCAGCGCCCCGAGGCGCCGTAGAAGAAGCGATATCCTGCCGTCCTTCCGGCCCAGAAACGCGATGCGCACGCCCTCGAGCGCCTCGCTTTCTCCGGCCTCCGCCACGGCGGCCAGAGCCTCCTGCTCCAGCGCCTTCAGGTCATCGATCATGGTTGCAGTTCCGCCCGTGCACACGCGTCATCCGAAATCCGATTGCCTCACTCTACTGGTGAAGGTGCCAAAGAAAAAGGGCTCCGCGACGTGAATCACAAAGCCCTTCCTCTTTCCTCCGTCCGCTTCCCTGCCGACCTTCCGGCCTCAGACCTTGGAGGCGAGACTTTCCTTCGCGCGGCCCGCGAGCGCCGCGAAGGCCTCCGGGCTCTGTACCGCCAGGTCTGCCAGCGCCTTCCGGTCCAGCTCCACCCCGGCCTCCTTCAGGCCGTTCATGAAGCGGGAATAGGAAAGCTCGTGCTGGCGCGCCGCGGCGTTGATGCGGGTGATCCAGAGCCGGCGGAAGTTGCGCTTCTTCTTCTTCCGGTCCCGGTACGCGTGCTCCCACCCCTTCTCGACCGCGTCCTTCGCCGTCTTGTAGAGCTTCTTGCGACCTCCGAAGTAGCCCTTGGCTTCCTTGAAGACCTTCTTCTTTCTCTGATTGCGGGCGGGTGCCCCGGTCGTGCGTGGCATAGTGGAACTCCTCTATATCAACGAGCCTGTAGGACTGCGATCCTGAACGTCTTACGAGCCGGGAAGCAGCCGCTTCATGCGACGCTCATCGGCCTTGGAGACCAGCGTGGCGGTGCGCAGGCGCCGCTTCCGCTTCGTGGACTTCTTGGTCAGGATGTGACTCTTGTTCGCGCGGTTCCGGCGCAGCTTCCCCGTGCCGGTGCGTCGCAGCCGCTTCGCGGCCGCCCTGTTCGTCTTCATCTTCGGCATCATCGACTCCCTGTACTGAACGTGCCGGCCGGGCGGCAATCGCCGGGCCCGGCCGCGCTGCGCTATCGTCTGTGGCGGGAAAAGCTACTTGAGGTTCATGGGTGCCAGCACCATGGTCATGGTGCGCCCCTCGCGAATGGCGTTCATCTCCACCTTCGCAATGTCCTCGAGGTCTGCGGTCACGCGCTGCAGGACCTCCATTCCGATCTCCGGGTGCGACATCTGCCGCCCGCGGAACATCATCGTGAGCTTGACCTTGTTACCCTCTTCGAGGAACCGCCGGGCGTTCCGCGTCTTGAACGCGTAATCGTGATCCTCGATTCCAGGCCGGAACTTCACTTCCTTCACCTGGATCACGTGCTGCTTCTTCTTCGCTTCCCTGGCCTTGCGGGCAGCCTCGTACTTGAACTTCCCGAAGTCCATCAGCTTGCAGACCGGAGGGCGGGCTTCCGGCGCGACTTCCACCAGGTCGAGACCCTTTGCGGCCGCTCGTTCCCGCGCATCCTCGAGCGATACGATTCCCACCTGTCCTCCCTCATCGTCGATGAGACGGATGGGGCTGATGCGAATCTGGTCGTTTACGCGGACCCTCTGTTCCTTGATGACCTTCCTCCCAAAAAAAAAGCCCGGCGTTAGCCCGGGCTGCAGAACCACACCGGGCAGATGCAACCTGGCATCCGACCGGTGTCTCGTTCTTCAGAACCCGGCGATACTCGTTCCTCGGAAGGGACGGATCGAAAGGTGGAGAGGCGCGAACCCCCCACTTCGCATTTTCCTGATGAAAGATACGTGCCCCGTGTGCCCCGTCAAGGATGGCCGCCATCAGGCGGAATCCACCCCCCCTACCCCATCCGGAGAATCGAGGCGTCCCCCGGGACGGAGTGGGGCACCCGTTCCCGCTCGATTGCGATTTCGCCCGCCCGCATCTACCGTGGAGGAAAGCACGCCGATTCCCCGACAACGACGGTGGATCCTCCCACTCCTCGTGTCCACCACCGATTCTCCGCCTGCCTCCAGCTCCCGGGACTCTCCGATGAACTCGATCGTGACCCATGCTCCCGCCGGGAGGCGACCGTGACCGATGCCCTCGTCTACACCGCCGGTGCGCTGGCGGCGATGAGTCTTCTCTTCCTGGGCGGCGCCGTCCTCGCGTTCCGGAGGCGGCGCTGGATCGGCTCCTTCGGCAGCGCAGGCACCGGTGCGCTCTCGCTCTCGCTGGCGGCGCTCCTCGCCTCGCTCGGGGTCTCGACGCAGGGGTACCGGGCGCTCACGCACGAGGAAGTGGCGGCCACCGTGACCACGGTCCCGACCGGCCCGCGCTCGTTCCAGGCCTACGTGGAATTCGCCGACGGCCGCGGCGAAACGTTCCACGTCACGGGAGACCAGCTCCTGGTGGATGCCCACATCCTGAAGTGGCATCCGATCGCGAACGTCCTCGGCTTCCACACCCAGTACGAGCTCGACCGGCTCGGGGGGCGCTATGCGGATCTCGAGGAAGAGCGCACCGGCACGCGCACGGTGCACTCCCTCAAGACGGAAAAGCCCGCCGACCTGTTCCACCTCGCCCGGCGCTACACTCTCCTCGCCCTGCTCGTCGATACCGAGTACGGCTCGGCCACCTTCGTGGACGTGCGGCAGCCCGGGCGCTTCGAGGTCCGGGTCTCCACGACCGGGCTCCTCATGCGGAAAATCGAGTTCGAGTGAACCATCGGGCGCCCCGGGAGCCTTTCCGCCCGAATCTCGCCCCCACGCGATCCTACTTCCAGACGATCTTCCGGAGTGCGGCGAGTTCCCCCGCGGCCCACGCTCCGGCGACCGTCTCCTCGTGGTCCGCAGCGAAGCGGGCGAGCTCCGGAAGCGCCCGCGCGGGGTCCCCCACCCGCTCCACGAGCAACTCGACGAGCTCCCGCAGCGCGAGGTGGGCCACACCGGGATCCTCCGCGACCCCCAGTCCACGCCGGAACCAGGTCGCCGCCTCCTCGTTGTCGCCGAAGTGGTCGCGAAAGATGCGCGCGAGCCTCAGACAGGGCTCGGCATCCGACGGCGCCTCCTCCACGTGCATCCGATAGGTGATGATCGCCTCGTCCACCTTACCGCGCGCCAGGAGCGCCTCCGCGAGCGAGTACCCGGAGCGCCGCGGCGTGCCGCTGCCGGTGGAGTAGATGAGGCGTGCGCCCAGCCGCCCGACGCTCTCCGCGAATCCATGCGCGACCCCGAAGAAGCCGACCCCTCCGCTCACGAACCCGGGAAGCGCACCCCAAAGCGGACCGACGCCCATCGCCAGGGCGACGAGGGCGCCCACCGCGGCGCCCGCGAACGCCATGAGCGTCGCCCAGGGCAGGATGCGGATGTGCGTCGCGCGCGCATGTCCGTCGATGTCCTTCAGCGGTCTCTGCGTCATCGAGTCGGAGGTTTCCGGGGCATGGAAGCTTGTTCCTCCGGTGAAGGACCGGCAGAGGGCGAAGCGGGTTCCCGGCGGAACCCGAGGCGATGTCCAGGTCCCGCCGGTCCGCCGCCCCGGCCGTGACCGGGCGTCACGATGCTACGGCTGCCGCGGCGTCGGGATCATGACGTGGGCATAGGGCGTGTCCCTCCACATGACCCAGGGCCCGCCGTTCCCGGGATCGGTCGGCAGACTCTCGAGCAGCGCGGGATCGGGGACCACCATCATCACGTGCGGTCCCGCGTCACCCAACCACTCGTTGTCCTCCCTCGGCTCCTCGGCGAAGGGATCCACGTTGCTGGTGGGGAAGTCGCCCTGGAGCATATAGCCGAATCCGATCTGCCGGACGTCCGGCTCCCTCCGGTTCATCCAGGCGTCGATCAACTCCATCCATGGCTCGTCCAGGCACATGGGCGCATTCCCCGGCAGCTCCGGGTTGTGCGGCATGCAGACCCAGCCGTTCGTGCCTTCGCGGAGCACGTTGTGCTCCAGGTCCATCACGGTGGCATCATCCGCGATGGACGCGGGCGCGGCGCTCAGGGCGTTGCGCACCATCGCTTCCTCGTCGCGCCGGAAGTCGTCCTGCGCGGAAACCAGACCGGGAATGAGGAGAACGAGAACGAGTGCGGAAAGGTGGCGGAGCATGGCTCCCTCCAGGCTTGCGGGGAACAGACCCGGGGTCGGAATGGGCTCCGGGGCGGGGCAGTTCCTGGCCCCCGCAGCCCGCCGACACCGCAAGTTCCGTTCCCATTGCGCGTGCCGGGTGACCATCCCGCAGAGGTCGGGATCGACCTCCGCTTCGCGGACGACGCACCCCCTACTTCAGGCTTCGCGTGCGGATGGCCTCCGAGACTTCCTCGACGAACGCCGCCCGTTCCTTCACCTCCTGCTTCTTCCCCGCCCCGCGCTTCCGGACCGCGACGGTTTCGGCCTCGGCTTCGCGCTCGCCGACCACCGCCATGTACGGCACCTTCTGCATCTCGGCGTCGCGGATGCGCGCGTTCAGGGTATCCCGCTCGTCGACCGCCGCGCGCACGCCGGCTTCCCGAAGCTGCACGGCCAGTGCCTCCGCGCTCTCGGTCCACTGCTCCGAGATCGGCAGGACGCGAACCTGCTCGGGGGCGAGCCAGGTCGGAAACGCTCCCGCGAAGTGCTCGATGAGGATGGCGATGAAGCGCTCGAAGGAACCGAAGATGGCGCGGTGAATGATGACGGGGCGGTGGTCCGCGTTGTCCTCCCCCACGTACTGCAGGTCGAAGCGCTCCGGGTTCTGGTAGTCGAGCTGGATGGTGCCCAGCTGCCAGGTCCGGCCGATGGCGTCCTCCACGTCGAAGTCGATCTTCGGGCCGTAGAACGCACCGTCCCCGGGCTTCAGCTCGTACGCCAGGTCCAGGCGCTCCAGCGCGTCCTGCAGGATCGCCTCCGCCTGGTCCCAGAGCTCGTCCGTCCCCACGCGCTGCTCGGGGCGGGTCGCGAACTTTACGGTGTAGGACAGGCCCAGCGTCCGGTAGAAGTAGTCTACCATCTCCGTGAGGCGGCGCACCTCCTCCACGATCTGGGACTCCATGAGATAGATGTGCGCGTCGTCCTGCTGGAACTGGCGCACGCGCGTGAGCCCTGCCAGCGCGCCGCTTACCTCGTTGCGATGCAGCACATCCTGGGTGCCGTAGCGCACGGGAAGCTCCCGGTAGCTGCGCCGCCTCGACCCGTACATGAGGTGGTGCGACGGGCAGTTCATCGGCTTGAGGGAGAAGTCGTGCTCGCCCGACTCGTTGTCCAGCACCAGGAACATGTTCTCGCGGTACTTTCCCCAATGGCCCGAGGTCTCCCACAGGCTCTTGTTGTAGAGGAGCGGCGTCTTCACGAGCTCGTATCCGCTCGCCCTCAGCCGGTCCACCATCCAGTCGCTCAGCGTCTCGAAGACGCGGGTGCCCCGATCCGTCCAGAAGGGGGCGCCCGGGGCGGACGGGTGGAACCAGAACAGGTCCAGCTCCCGGCCGAGCCGGCGGTGGTCCCGCTTGCGCGCCTCTTCGAGCCGGTGGAGGTGGGCAGCGAGGTCCTTCTCCGAGAACCACGCCGTTCCATAGATGCGCTGGAGCATCTGGCGCCGCTCGTCCCCGCGCCAGTATGCGCCCGCGGTGCTGAGGAGCTTGAAGTGCTCCAGCCGGTTCGTCGCGGGCATGTGCGGCCCCAGGCACAGATCGAGAAAGGGACCGTCGCGGTAGACGGAAATGATCTCCTCGTCCGTGAACTCCTCCAGGCGCTCCAGCTTGAGCGGGTCGTCGGAGAAGAGCTCGCGCGCCTCCTCCCGCGTCACCTCGCGCCGCTCGAAGGGATACGCGCTCTCGACGACCTCGTGCATCTTCCGCTCGATGGCCTCGAGATCCTCCGGAGTGAACGGCTCGTTCACGTCGAAGTCGTAGTAGAAGCCGTGCTCGATGGCGGGGCCGAAGCCGATCGCGGCTTCCGGGTGCAGCTCGCGCACGGCGGTCGCCATGATGTGGGCGGCGGAATGACGCAGAAGATCGAGCGCCTCCGGGTCGCGCTCCGTCAGGATGCGCAGCGCGACGTCCTCCCCGATCGGGTGGGCGAGGTCGACGATGCGTTCGTCCACGACCCCCGCAAGCGCGGCCTTCGCGAGGCCCGGGCCGATCGCCGCGGCGACGTCCGCTACGGTGGAGCCCGCGGCGTGCTCGAGGACCTTCCCATCGGGAAGCGTGACGCGGATCGTGCTCGAAGCCATGGCTGTACTGCCTTTCGGAACCGGAGCGGAAATGGAAAAGGGGCCGGACGCCTGCGCGCGCAGCTTAATGCGCTGCTTCAGAGTAATCAATCGGCCGGAGCCTGCGTAGACCGGCAACGACTTTTCCTTGCCCGGAGTTCGTCACGGTCCTACCGTGCAGTTCGGCAGAAACTCGTGTGCAGAAACGGGATCGAGCGGGGACGGATGCGGAAGATGAACGGGATGGTCATGGCCGGACTCTTCGTGCTGGCCGGATGCACCGGCGCGGACACCGACCGGCCGAGTGGCGAGCAGGCTGCATTCTGGGAAAGCCTGAAGGGTCTCTGCGGACAGGCGTTCGAAGGTCGCGTGGTGGAAACCCCATCCACCGTCGACCCGGAGCGGCTGCGGATGCACGTCCGGGAGTGCGGAGAAGACGAGATCCGCATCCCCTTCCACGTCGGTGACGACCACTCCCGCACCTGGGTCGTGACGCGCACCGACACCGGGCTCCGGCTGAAGCATGACCACCGCCTCCGGGACGGGACCCCGGACGCCTCCAACACCGAGTACGGTGGAGATGCCCGGGGCCCGGGCTCGGCATGGCGCCAGGAATTTCCGGCGGACGAATACAGCGTCGGAGTGGAACCGGCGCGCGCGTCCCAGTTCTGGTATCTCGAAATTCAGCCGGGCCGGACGTTCGTCTACGGACTGCTCCGGGAAGCGACCGGCCTCCGCTATCGCTACGAGTTCGACCTCTCGGAGACGATCGCGGAGCCCCCGCCGCCGTGGGGTTCCGAGGCGGAATGAGCCGAAGGGCGGATTCCAGGCAGGGCGACGGCCTGGCTCGTGCTCGCAATCCTCGCGGGGGAGACACCGTCGAGGCGGGCGACGCGCCCGAGCCGATCTCGGAGCGCGTCGTGCTCGTGCTGCCAGCGTCCCCGAAGCCGTCGAAGTGAAGCGAGCTGAAGGGCGGATCGACGTCCCCGAGCACCAGCGCCCCATTCACCATCACCTGGAGATCCACATGGCAAAGAAGACCGGAATGGCCGGAGCCACCGGCGCGATCGTTCTGCTCGTCCTCGCGGCGTGCGTCCAGCCCGCCACCTCACAGGACGCGACGGGCTGCTTTCTCGCCCGTGGCACGCCGGAGGAAGCGGCCGCACGCCCCAGCCCGCTCGACTCTGCGAGCGTCCGTCTCGACGGCGCAGAGGTGAAGGTGTGCTACGGCGCTCCCTCCGCGAACGACCGCGAAGTCATGGGCGGGCTCGTGCCATTCGGCACCCCGTGGCGCGCGGGGGCGAACGAAGCGACAACGTTGCGGGTCGCCGCACCGGTCCTCGTTGCGGGCGTCCGCCTCGAGGCGGGCTCGTACTCACTCTACGTCGTTCCCGGCAGCGATTCCTGGGAAATCATCCTGAACGGCGAGCACGACCGGTGGGGCATCCCGATCGACGACGACGTCCGGGCGGCCGACGTGGGTTCGGGCACCGTCACTCCGGAATCGACCGGGAGCATGGTGGAGCGACTCACCTTCCGCTTCGAGGAGAGGGACTCGGACGCGGCCGACCTGCTCATGGAGTGGGAGAACACCCGCGTCCGGATCCCGGTCGAGCGGGTGCAGCAGTAACCGCGGACGGGACGCACCAGGGCCCCGGCGTCACGGGCCCTGGTGCGCGCGCCGCGATCAGTCCTGCGGCGCCGCAGCCCCGTCACCCGGAACCCGGTGGAACCGCAGGTCGTAGACGCGCGCCTGGCTCAGGCTGAATTCGTTCACCGGTCCATTCCCTTCGCGGATGAATCGGATTCCGCCAAGCGAGCTTCGAAAGGTGTCGGGGGCATCGCCGGGCGTGAGCTCGATCCGGGTGGCGGGACGACGATGTGCGACGAGGGCGCCGTCCTCGAGCGCGACCGTCAGGGTCGTCTCCGCGTCGCGACTGTGGTAGGTCCCTTCGTACGTCGCGAGCGCTGCCGACGAGAGCTCGGGCGTCGCAGACCGGTCGGAGCGGTCGGTGGACGCGCCGCCCCCCGCGGTGGCACCGCCGGATGCCTCCGCAGTGGCGCCGGGGAGGAAGACGTCGGCTACTCGCCCTCCCAGGCCGCCGGGGTTGGCGGTCGTGACGTTGCAGAGAAGCGCCACCGAGAGGGCTT
>JBBDIW010000063.1:0-13392 GCA_040880165.1 Gemmatimonadota bacterium
AAGATCGGAAAGGTGCGCTTCCGCTCGAACACCGAACGGCAGGCGGAGAACTACCGGAAGCTGCTCCTGTCGATGGCGCAGGACGCGCGCGTGATCCTGATCAAGCTGGCCGACCGCCTGCACAACATGCGCACGCTGGAGCATCTTCCGCCGGACAAGCAGCGCCGCATCGCGCTGGAGACGCGGGAGATCTACGGGCCGCTGGCCCACCGCCTGGGGATGGCGGCGATCAAGTGGGAGATGGAGGACCTCGCCTTCAAGTTCCTGGAGCCGGACGCGTACGACGAGCTGCGCAAGAAGATCCAGCAGCGCAGGAAGGAGCGGGAGCGGCAGATCCTCGAGATGCAGCGTCCGCTGGAGGAGGCACTCGCGGCGGGGCAGGTCCCGTGCGAAGTGACGGGGCGCCCGAAGCACCTCTGGTCGATCTACCGGAAGATCCAGAAGCAGGGCAAGCCGTACGAGGAGGTCTACGACCTGATGGCGATGCGGGTCACCACGGATTCGGTCCAGAACTGCTACACGGCGCTCGGCATCATCCACTCGAAGTGGACACCGATCCAGGAGCGCTTCCACGACTACATCGCGACGCCGAAGTCGAACCTGTACCGCTCGCTCCACACGACGGTGTTCGGGCCCGGCGGTCGTCGCTACGAGATCCAGATCCGCACCGAGGAGATGCACCGCCAGGCGGAGTTCGGGATCGCGGCGCACTGGCGCTACAAGGGGGACGGCGGCAAGGCGAACGAGGTGGACGAGGCGCTCTCCTGGTTCCGCCAGGTGCTGGAGTGGCAGCAGGATACGCGCGAGCCGGAGGAGTTCATGGAGTTCCTCCGCATGGACCTCTTCCTGGGCGAGATCTTCGTCTTCACGCCGAAGGGCGAGGTGAAGCAGCTTCCGGTGGGCGCCTCGCCGATCGACTTCGCCTTCGCGGTGCACACGGAGGTCGGGCTGCGCTGCGCCGGCGCGAAGGTGAACGGCCGCATCGCCCCTCTCTCGCGCGAGCTCCGGAACGGCGACACCGTCGAGATCGTGACCGCGGCGAAGCAGCGTCCCAGCCGCGACTGGCTCGCCTTCGCGAAGACGTCGCGCGCGCGCCAGCGCATCCGCGCCTGGGTCCGCAGCGAGGAACACGACGCTTCCGTCGCGCTCGGAAAGGAGTTCCTGGACCGGGAGCTGAAGAAGGCCCGACGCGAGCGCCCCTCCTCCGCGGCGGAGAAGAAGGCGGCGGAGGCGCTCGAATTCTCCGACTTCGACCACGTGCACGCCGCGCTGGGGCGCGGCGACATCGGGCCCACGGCCGTGATCCGGGCGCTCTTCCCGGAGGAGGACGAGGGGGAGGAGATCGTGCGCCCGCCGACGACGCTCCAGCGCATCACCGAAAAAATCATGAAGTCGAGCCGGGGCGTGAAGATCCACGGCCTCGACAATCTGATGGTGCGCTACTCCCAGTGCTGCCAGCCCGTGCCCGGAGACGCGGTGATCGGCTACATCACGGTGGGGCGGGGGATCTCGATTCACCGGGAGGACTGCCCGAACGTCCTGAATCTCTCCGACAACCCGGACCGGAGGGTGGAGATCGAATGGACGGCGGAGAAGGGCGACCGCTTCCAGGTGAAGCTCTACACGAAGGGAACGGATCGCCGCGGCCTCCTGTCGGACATCGCGAAGTCCATCGCGGACACCGGCACCAACATCCAGCACGCGGACATCCGCGCCACGGACGAGGGGATGCTGGGCGAGTTCATCGTCGAGGTCCAGGACCTCGCGCACCTGAGGAAGGTGCTGAAGTCGGTGAGCCGGGTGAAGGGCGTGCTCTCGGTGGAGCGGCGCGAGAGCTTCGCCGACGCCGACCTCGTGGAGCGATGACGCGCCGGAGCGGAACACGACACGTTCCGGCGCGCAGCGGGTAACCCGACCATGCCGAAATTCCACATCGACGCGCCCTACGAGCCGAAGGGCGACCAGCCGAAGGCCATCGCCGAGCTCTCCGAAGGGCTCGCGCGGGGCGATCGCTTCCAGACGCTCCTGGGCGCGACCGGAACGGGCAAGACGCTCACGATGGCGCACACGATCGCGAACCACGGGCGCCCCACCCTCGTCATGTCGCACAACAAGACGCTGGCGGCCCAGCTCTATGGCGAGCTGAAGGGGCTCATGCCGAAGAACGCGGTCGAATACTTCGTCTCCTACTACGACTACTACCAGCCCGAGGCGTACGTCCCCGCGACCGACACCTTCATCGAGAAGGATTCGGCGATCAACGAGGACATCGACCGACTGCGGCTGCGCGCGACCTCCTCGCTGATCGAGCGGGAGGACGTGGTGGTAGTCGCCTCCGTGTCGTGCATCTACGGGCTGGGAAACCCGGCCGACTACCGCTCGCTCATGCTCGAGGTGGAGATCGGCGACAGGCTGAAGCGGGACGTCCTCCTGCGCGGGCTCGTGGACATCCAGTACCGGCGCAACGACTACGTCTTCGAGCGCGGTACCTTCCGGGTGCGCGGCGACACGGTCGAGGTGCTGCCCGCCTACGAGGAGCAGGGCGTGCGGATCGAGTTCTGGGGCGACGAGGTCGAGCGCATCACGCGGTTCGAGCCCCTCACGGGCGAGACGATCGTCGCGCTGGAGCGCACGGCGATCTACCCCGCGAGCCACTACGTCACGCACCGCAGCACGATCGAGCGCGCCGTGCCGGAGATCCGCGCGGAGATGGAGGCGCAGATCCACGAGTTCCACCGCGCGGGACGCCTCCTGGAGGCGCAGCGCATCGAGAACCGCACGAACTTCGACATCGAGATGATGCTGGAGATCGGCACCTGTCCGGGCATCGAGAACTACTCCCGCTTCATGAGCGGGCGGCGTCCGGGCGAGCGGCCGAGCTGCCTCATCGACTTCTTCCCCGAGGACTTCCTCCTGATCGTGGACGAGTCGCACGCGTCGCTCCCGCAGATCCAGGGGATGTACCACGGGGACCGCTCGCGCAAGCAGACGCTCATCGACCACGGCTTCCGCCTCCCCAGCGCGCTCGACAACCGCCCGCTCCGCTTCGAGGAGTGGGAGGAACTGATCCCGAAGGCCGTCTTCGTCTCCGCCACGCCCGCGGAGCGGGAGCTGGAGCGCTCGGGAGGCGTGGTGGTCGAGCAGATCATCCGCCCCACCGGGCTGGTCGACCCGGAGGTGGACGTGCGTCCGGTGAAGGGGCAGGTGGACGACCTCCTGGCCGAGATCCGGGACCGGGAGGAGCGCGGGGAGCGGGTGCTCGTGACGACGCTCACCAAGCGGATGGCCGAGGACCTGAGCGAGTATTTCCAGTCGATGGGCATCCGCGTGCGCTACATGCACTCGGACATCGACACGATCGAGCGCATGGAGATCCTGCGCTCGCTCAGGCTCGGCAGGATCGACGTGCTCGTGGGGATCAACCTCCTCCGGGAAGGGCTCGACCTGCCCGAGGTGTCGCTCGTGGCGATCCTGGACGCGGACAAGGAAGGCTTCCTGCGCAACAATCGGGCGCTCATCCAGACGATCGGGCGCGCCGCGCGCAACGTGAACGGGCGCGCGATCCTGTACGCGGAGCGCGTGACGGACTCGATGCGGCAGTGCATCGACGAGACGAACCGCAGGCGCGAGATTCAGATCGCGTACAACATCGAGCACGGCATCACGGCCACGACGATCATCAAGAGCATTTCCGAGATCGAGTTCTCGACGAGGGTGGCGGACGCGCGCGGCGCACCGGCGAAGGTCGCCGAGCCGGAGGCGACGTACGCGGACGAGCTGAACAGGGAGGAGTACGTGAAGATTCTGGAGCGGGAGATGGCCGAGGCTTCGAAGGCGCTCGATTTCGAGAAGGCGGCGCTCCTGCGCGACCGGATCTTCGAGCTGAAGTCGCTGGACAAGGCGGGTTGATTTCCGTGACGGGGAGCGGAAGGAAGACGGAGAGGCGATCGTGATTCTCACCGAGAAGGAAGTGGTCCGATGGGGAACGCGGATCGGCGAGACCGTGGCGACCCCGGTCTTCATCGCGCTGCGCGGGCCGCTCGGGGCGGGAAAGTCGGTGCTGGCGCGCGCCATCGCGCGGGGCGCCGGCGTGGAGGGCCCGCTCCCATCTCCCACCTTCAACCTGCTCTTCCGCTACCCGGTGGAGAGCGGCGTCGAGGTCGTGCACATGGACCTCTACCGGCTGCGCGACCCGGACGAGCTCTGGGAGCTGGGGTGGGACGAGCTGGGTGCCGGCAACGAGATCGTGCTGGTGGAGTGGCCCGAGCGCGCCGGCCCCCTCCTCCCGGAGAACCGCTGGGAGATCCAGATCGCGTCTCCCTCTCCGGGCGGGCTCGTGCGCGAGATGAAGGTGAGCCGAACGGGGACTCCGCCCCACCTTCCCGGCTTCCCGGTGAGCCTGGCCGGACGGTGAACGTTCTCGCGTTCGACACGTCGAGCTCGCTGGGATCGGTCGCCGTCGGCCGGCTGCAGCGCGAGCAGGGCTCCTCCCTCCGTGTTCTCTCGCGCGGCTTCCTGACGGAGCGCTCGCGGCACTCGTCCGGGCTTCTCCCGCGGGTGCGCGACCTCCTGGACGAGGCGGGCATCGAGCCGCGGGAGCTGGGCGCGATCGCGGTGGGCAGCGGCCCCGGCTCCTTCACCGGCGTGCGCGTTGCCGCGGCGACGTCGAAGGGGCTGGTGCGGGCGCTCGGCATCCCCCTCCACCCCATCTCGAGCCTCGCGGCCGGCGCCGCCTCCGTGGGAATCCGGATCCCGGCGGCGGTCGACCTCGGCCCCGACTTCCAGCTCGCGGGGCTGCCGGACGAGGACCTCGAGCGCCCGCGCTACGTCCTCTTCGACGCGCGCGACGACCGGCTCTACGCCGCCTGCTTCCGGATGGCCGGCGGAGCGATGGAGACGATCGTGCCCCCGAGGGCCGCCCGGCTGGGCGCGCTCCTGGAGGGGCCGATTCCGCCGGGAACGCTCTTCGCGGGCGACGGGGCGCTGCGCCACGCGCAGGCGATCCGGGACGCCGGTTTCCCCGTGCTCCCGCTGCCGGCGGGGCTGCCCACGGCCGAGGGGCTGCTGCGCGTCCTCGCGCTCGACCCCGCCGCCAGCCGCTCCGAGAACCCGGGCCGCTGGGAGCCCGAGTACCTGCGGGAATGGAGCCCCTCCCCCATGGCGGGGACATAGGATGGCGACGGAGCGGTCCGATATGCCCGCTACCGAGCCGGTCGTGGTGCGCGCGATGGAGGCCCGGGACGTCCCTGCGGTGGTCGCCATCGAGGAGGACGCCTTCACCACGCCCTGGCACGCCGAGACCTTTCTCGCGCTGGTCGGGCGCCCGGGGCACGAGCTTCTCGTCTGCGAGTCGCCCGAGGGCGAGATCGTCGCCTACGCGGTCGTCTCGATCGTGCTCGACCAGGCGGAGCTCGCGAACATCGCGGTCCGTGAGGACTGGCGGGGCCGCCGCATCGGCTCGAGCTTCCTCGACCGGATCCTCGAGAAGGTGCGGGAGCGGGAGATCCGGGAGCTCTTTCTGGAGGTCCGGGAATCGAACCTGGTGGGGCGCGCCCTCTACGAAAAGCGGGGCTTCGAGGAGATCGGGCGACGCCGCGACTACTACGACGCGCCGCGCGAGGACGCCCTCCAGCTGGTGAAGCGGTTCTGATGGCGGGAATCCGGGGCGCCGTCGCGGGCGCCGGGGAGCTCCGGACGGTACGCGGCGGGCGCGCAGGGGTGGCCGATCCGGTCCCGCCGGGCGAGCTTGTCAGCGAATCGATCCTGCTTCCTCCTGCTGCGCGCGCCATGCGATCCTGCCCCTTCGAGAGCCATGAGTGAGTTTCCCGCGGCCCGCGGCCGCCGTCTGCGCCGGACGCCGGCGCTCCGTGCCCTGGTCCGCGAGACCCGCCTGTCCGCGGGCCAGCTCGTGCTGCCCCTTTTCGTCCTTCCCGGGAAGGGCGTGCGCGAGCCGGTCGAGTCGATGCCGGGGGTGCACCGGACGTCGGTGGACGAGCTCCTGGTGGACGCGCGCGAAGCGGTTGCGCTGGGGCTGGGTGGCGTGCTCCTGTTCGGGATCCCGGCGTCGAAGGACGAGGTCGGAAGCGGGGCGTACGCTGCCGACGGCGTGGTGCAGGAGGCCGTGCGGGCCCTCAAGGACGAGCTTCCGGAGCTGGTGGTCGTCACGGACGTCTGCCTGTGCGAGTATACGTCGCACGGGCACTGCGGCGTCCTCGAAGGCGGCGAGGTCCTGAACGACGAGACGCTGGAGTTGCTCGCGCATACCGCGGTGAGCCACGCCGACGCGGGCGCGGACATCGTCGCACCCTCGGACATGATGGACGGCCGGGTGGCCGCGATCCGGGGCGCGCTCGACGACGCGGGCCACGCGCACGTTCCCATCCTCAGCTACGCCGCGAAGTACGCGTCCGCCTGGTACGGCCCGTTTCGTGACGCCGCCCATTCCACCCCCTCGTCGGGCGACCGGCGGGGGTATCAGATGGACGCGGCGAACGGGGAGGAGGCGCTCCGCGAGGTGTGGCGGGACATCGAGGAGGGGGCCGACCTGGTCATGGTGAAGCCCGCGCTCGCTTACCTGGACATCGTGCGGAGAGTCAAGGACGAGACGGGGTATCCGGTCGCCGCCTACCACGTGTCCGGGGAGTACGCGGCGGTCATGGCCGCGGGAGAGCGGGGGTGGCTGGACGCCCCCGCGGCGCTCACCGAGGCGCTCGTCTCGATCCGGCGCGCGGGCGCCGACATCATCGTCACGTACTGGGCGCGCGACTTCGCTCGACAGGAAGCTCGTTGACCCTCGCCCGGTCACCCCGTATCTTCGAGCGGATGGTGAAACATCCGTTTCTTGTCCAACCTGGCCCAGGAGCCCTCATGAGTCGCTTCCTGCTTGCCGCCGCCGCCCTTCTCGTCCTCCCTGTTCTTTCCGAGGCCCAGGAGCCGGCGCAGGCCGCATCCGGAACCCACACCGTCGTGCGGGGGGAAACGCTGTGGGACCTCTCCCGCTCGTACTTCGGGGATCCCTTCAGCTGGCGCCTCCTCCACGAGGCCAACGAGGACATCATCGCGAACCCGCACTGGATCTATCCGGGGCAGGTGCTGACGATCCCGGGACTTCCGGCGCGCCGGGCGCAGACCGCCGAGGTCCGTGACCCGTCCCAGGTGACCGACGTCGTCGTGCGCGTGGGGGACGAGTGGGACGCGCAGACCGCCGCCGAGCGGATGGCGACCGAGCGCACCGTCTTCTTCCGGACCGACGAACGGCGGGTGCTCAGCTCCGGCGTGATCTCGCGGGAGGACGAGGCGTACCTGGCCGTGCCGCGGGACATCTTCTACTCCGCGGGATGGCTCGAACACGGCGCCGGCGCCCCGGAGCACCTCGCGACCATCGAGGCGTTCGAGCGTGAAGCGCGCGTGCGTGCCGCCGTCTCGCGCACCATCGCCCAGCCCTTCGAGTCGCTCCTGATCCGCTTCAGCGGATCGGACCGCCCCGGCGTGGGCGATCGTCTCCTCTCGTTCCGGGTGGAGCGCACCATCGAAAACGCGCAGGTCGTGGTTCCGAGTGGTCTGCTCGCCGTTCACCGGATGGAGTCCGGCGGCGCGATCGCCGTGGTCACCACCGAGTACAACCGGGTCGAGATCGGCGACTTTCTCGTGCGGGTTCCGGGCTTCGCGCTCGAGCCGGGGGTGCATCCTGCCGAGGTTACGGACGGCATGACGGCGACGGTGCTCGGCTTCCAGCGGGTCCGCGACTTCTACGGGCCCGGTGATGTCGTCTTCCTCGACCGCGGAAGGGCCGCAGGTGTGGCGGTCGGCGACGAGTTCGTCGCCAGCGTCTCGCCCCGGGAGGGATACGGCGGTCGGATCGGTGGCACGCTGCAGGTGGTCGGTGTCCGGGAGAGCGGTTCTTCCGCCCGGGTCATCGCGCTGGACGCGCCGATCTTCGAGCGCGGAATGACGGTGCGACTGTCCGGCAAGATGCCGTGAGCGAGCGCTCTCTCCTCCGCGTGCGGTAGAATCGGTAAGGCAGGCTCCCTTCCATGCCGGATGGCATGTTCCACTTCACCGCGCTCTTTCTCTACGCCCTCGCACTGACCCTCTGGATCCGCGGGCTCCTCACCGGGGCCCGCGGCCGGGGGCAGGCTGTGGCCCCCTGGATTGCGGTTGCGGCCGTCCTCTCGCACCTCTCGGCGCTGACCCTTTTCGCGCTGGAGTACCGGCAGCTTCCGCTGGTGGGACTGGGCCCGGCGCTCTCGTCGCTCGCGCTCGTGCTCGGCCTGGGTCTCGTGGCGACGCTGAGCCTGCGCGAGGCGACCCGCATCGGCATCGTGGTCGTTCCGCTGATTCTCGTTCTCCAGACGGTGGCGCTGGTCACCGGCGTCGATCCCACCCGCGAGCCGCTGGACTTCCAGGGGATCTGGTTCGCGCTCCACGTGACCTTCGCCTTTCTGGGGTACCAGGGACTGGCGCTCGCCTTCGCGGCGGGGCTCCTGTATCTCGTGCAGTTCCACGAGCTCAAGTCGAAGCGGCTGGGCAGGGTCTTCCGCTTCATTCCTCCGCTTGCCACTCTTGATGGGCTGGGGCGCGTTTCCCTCTGGATCGGTTTCGGCGGGCTGAGCATCGCCATCGTCCTGGGGTGGGCGTGGACCCTGCGCTACCGGGGGACGTTCCAGGTCGCGGACCCGAAGACGCTCTGGGCCGTGGTGAGCTGGACGGCCGTGGTGGTGGCGCTCCTCGCGCGGCGCGGAGGGGATCGGCCGGGGCGCACAGGGGCGCTCGCGGCGGTCCTCGGCTTCGGCGTCGTCGTCCTCTTCTTCCTCGTGCTCCGCCTGATGGCGGTCGAGAACGGGCTTTTCCTGTGAACGGTGCATCCACCCCGAAGCGGGACTCGGATCGCTGACGATGTCACTCGCCGTCATCGGTGTCAGCCACCACACGGCTCCGGTCGAGATCCGGGAGCGTTTCGCCTTCGCGGCATCCGAGGTGGGCCACGTGCTCGCATGCCTGCGCAGCGAGGGGGACGTGCGAGAGGCCGTGCTTCTCTCGACGTGCAACCGCACGGAGATCTACCTCTTTCCGGTGGCGGAGCCGGTGAACCTCTCCGCGCCCGAGAGGATCCTGCTGGGCAAGGCGGGGCTCCGGGGAAGCGAAGCGTCGAGCCATCTCTTCCGGATCCGGGGCCACCCGGTCGTGCGTCACCTCTTCGAAGTCACGTCCGGACTCGACTCGATGGTGACGGGGGAGGCCGAGATCCAGGGCCAGGTGAAGGAGGCGTACGAGACCGCTTCCGGCGTCGCGCTCGAACCCCCGATCGTGGGGCCGGTGCTGAACCGGCTCTTCCAGACCGCGCTATCCGTGGGGGGCAGAGTCCGTCACGAGACCGGGATCGGCGAAGGCTCCGCCTCCGTCGCGTCGGTCGCCGTCGAGCTGGCGCGCAAGATCTTCGGAACGCTGCGCGGCAAGCGGGTTCTCATTCTCGGAGCGGGAGCCACCGGCGAACTGACGGTCGAGGCGCTGGCCCGCGAGGGGGTCCGCGGCGTGATCGTCGCGAACCGGACGTACGACCGCGCCGTCCAGCTGTCGGGGCGGCTGGACGGACGCGCCGTGCGCTTCGACCAGCTGGAGGACGCGCTGCGCGAATCCGACATCGTGGTCTCGTCGACGGCGGCGCCGCACGTCATGCTCACCCGCGAGATGGTCCGCTCCGCCTTTCCGGACGGCCCGCGCCGCCCGCTTCTCATCGTCGACATCGCGCTGCCGCGCGATGTGGAGCCTTCGGTGGGTGACGAACCCAACGTCTTCCTCTACAATGTGGACGACCTGAGGAAGATCGTCGACGAGCACGTGGGGGTCCGCCGCGCGGCGGTGCCGCACGCGCGGCGCATCGTGAACGCCGGAACGGAGGACTTCAGGAGCTGGTATGCTTCGCTGGAGGTGGTGCCGGTGATCCGGACGCTGAGAGAACAGGCCGAAGTCGTGCGGGCGGAGGAGACGTCGAAGCTCCTCCGGAAGCTCGCGCATCTTCCCGAGGAGGATCGCGCCCGCGTGGAGGAATTCACGCGCAGCCTCCTGGGAAAGCTCCTGCACGACCCGACGAGCCTGCTGCGCCGGAGCGTCGACGAAGAAACCGGGGGGCATCTCGTCGAAGAGGTTCGTTCCCTGTATGGGCTCCCCGGCTCCGAAGACCGGAGAGAGGATTCGAGTACACGCACAGGAGAAGGTGGCGACGGTGAATAAAAAGGTGCTGGTGGCGGGCGGGGCAGGCTTCATCGGGAGCCACGTGGCGGACGCCTACCTGGCGCGGGGAGACAGCGTCTGGATCGTGGACGACCTGTCCAGCGGCAGGATGGAGAACGTCCCGGAGGGCGCCGAGTTCCACCGGATGAACATCGGGGACCCGGCGATTGCGCAGCTCTTCGACGACGTCGGCTTCGACCTGGTGAACAACCACGCGGCCCAGATCGACGTGCGGCGATCCGTCGCGGACCCGAAGCACGACGCGACGATCAACACGCTGGGGCTCCTGAACCTGACGGAGAATGCGCTCCGGACGGGGGTCAAGCGCTTCGTGTATGTCTCGAGCGGCGGAGTGGTGTACGGCGAGCCGGAGGAGATCCCGACGCCCGAGAGCGCGCCCAAGCTGCCGCTGTCGCCCTATGGCGTCACGAAGCTGGGCGGCGAGTACTATCTGAACTACTACCGGAAGATCCACGGCATGGAATACGTGGCGTTGCGCTACAGCAACGTTTACGGCCCGCGCCAGGATCCCCATGGGGAGGCGGGGGTAATAGCGATCTTCTCCACGCGTCTCCTTCAGGGCGAGGAACTGGCCATTTTCGGTGACGGTGAGCAGACCCGCGACTACGTCTTCGTGCGGGACGTGGTGGGCGCGAACATGAAGGCTTCGGACCTGACCCTGGGCGACGGGAGCGGGCTCGATTCCGTCGCCTTCAACGTCGGCACGGGGATCGCCACGAGCGTCAACCGGCTGGCAGACGTGCTTGAAAGTGTCGCGGGCATCCAGCCCGGCCGCGAATACCGGGAGCCCAGGGCGGGGGAGCTGCGCCACAGCACGCTCAACATCGAGCGCCTGAAGGAGCGGGGGTGGGCGCCGCGCACGGCCCTGCAGGACGGGCTGCGCGAGACGTACCAGTTCATCCGCGATCAACGGGCCGCGGGGGTGGCGAAGTGAGCGTTGCCGTCGTGCTCCTCGCGCAGGCGAGGGGCCCCCAGTCGATGTTCGAGATGGTGACGCAGGCCACGATCCCCACCCAGATCGTGCTCGCGGTACTGGCCGCCTTCTCCGTCGCCAGCTGGATCCTCATCTTCTGGAAGTATCTCCAGTTTCGCGAGCTGCGGGTGCAGGGCGACCGGTTCCTGGAGCAGATGGAGCGGGCCCAGCGGCTGGAGGATGCCTACAAGGCGATCCTGGTGCTGCCCGAGTCGCCCTACGGGAGGGTCTTCCGTCAGGGGGTGAACTTCTTCAGCGAGCTGCGGCCGGGCTCGCTGCGCGAGGGCGCACCCACGGGCCCGGGGCTCTCGCTCACCCAGCTCGAGGCGCTCCGCCTCGTCCTGGAGAAGGAGGAGTCCGAGGAGCGGGATGTCCTTTCGGGCGGGCTGATCTGGCTCGCCATCATCGGCTCGATCTCGCCCCTGCTCGGCCTGATGGGGACCGTGATGGGAGTCATGAACGCCTTCCTGGGGATCACCGCGACCGGCTCGACGAACATCGGCGCCGTCGCCCCCGGGGTCGCCGAAGCGCTGATCACGACCGTGGTCGGGCTCGCCGTCGCGATTCCGGCCGTGATCGCGTACAACTATTTCGTGGGTCGGCTGAACCTGGTGACCGGTGAGCTCGAGGGCTTCTCGAGCGAGTTCATCGGGACGCTGGCCCGGGAGGGACGGGTTTGAGCCTGGGCGCGCGCCGGGGCGCGAAGCAGGGCGATCTCCCGCTGACCGCCGAGATCAACGTCACGAGCCTCGTGGACGTGGCGTTCACGCTGCTCGTGATCTTCATCATCACCGCGCCCGTCCTGCAGGGCGGGATCGAAGTCGCGGTGCCGGAGGGGGAGGTCACGTCGATCAGCTCGCAGGACGACCCCTTCATCGTCTCCGTCGACGCCGCGGGAACGATCTACGTGGGCGAGACGCCCGTGGACCGCGAGGTCTTCGCCGAGGCCTTCCCCCGCCTCCTCAACGCGGCGGGCGCGGACATGGTGTATATCCGGGCGGACGAAGGCGCGGTCTACGGCAGCGTCTTCCACGTGATCACCACGGTGGCCGCCGCCGAGGGCGTGCGCGTGTACGGGCTCGTCGGAGAGCAGATCCCGGCGCCACGGAGGTAAGCCGATGCGACCCCCGAGGCACGACGCACCGGGCCGTGGTGCCATTCTCGCTTCCGCCGCCGTTCACGGCGTCATTCTCCTGGCGGCCTGGTGGCTCAGCGCCAACGTCGAGCCGCCCGCCTACTACGAGGTCGTCCAGATCCAGCTCTTCTCGGAACCCCCCGCCGCGGCGGAAGTCGAGGAGGCCGAGCCGGATCCGGCTCCCGCCGCCCCGGAGGACCTCGTCGTCGAGACACCGGACCCGACGCCTCCGGCGCCGGAGCCCGAGCCGGAGCCCGTCCCCGCCCCCGTGGAGAGGCCGCGCGAGCCGGATCCTCCGGCGCCGTCGCAGCCGGAACCGGATCCGACGCCCCCGCCGACGCCGCCGGAGGAGACGCGGCCGGCCCCCACCCCCGACCCCGCCCCGGAGTCCACGACGAGCGGGGACGACATCAACGTGCGGATGGAGGGGCTGCGGCGCGACTACCCGGAGTACTACCAGAACATCATCGTGCAGATCAGGCGCTGCTTCCGTCCACCGTCCGCGAGTGGCGCGAGCACCACGGTCCAGTTCGAGATCGGACGCACGGGGAGCGTTTCGGACATTCGGGTGGTAGAACCTTCCGGAAACATCACCTTCGACATCGAGGCGGAGGGGGCCATCGAGTGCGCCGGGCGCGGAAACCGTTTCGGCCCGCTCCCGGAGGACCTGCCCTACGATCGACTGCCGGTCCAGTTCGTGTTCTCGCCCGGCTGAGCCGCAGACCCCTTTCGACGCGAATACCTTCGACGTGAACACCAACGAGAGGATCAGGATGCAACGGAGCGTCTTCCTTCCGGTTCTGGCCACCGCATTCCTCGCCCTGGCGGGCGGTGGATTCGGGGCTCCGGCCGCCGCGCAGGAGCCGGAGAATTTTCCGGGCGTCACCCTGGGGCTCACCTACGAGGAGCGCTTCACGCCCGTGCTGGGGGTCAAGCCCTTCGGGAGCCGGTTCGGGGGAGCCGCGGTCGCGCCGCAGGTCGAGGCGATCATCGCCCGCGACCTCACGTACAGCAATCGCTTCGACGTCATGGA
>JBBDIW010000063.1:13492-17833 GCA_040880165.1 Gemmatimonadota bacterium
CGCATCGCGTACACGTCGTACAAGTCCGACTACCCGCGCATCTACGAGCTCGACCTCGCGACCGGCCGGGAGACGGCGATCGAGGCCGGTCGTACCGGGGATCACATCACCCCCACCTATCATCCGAACGGCCGAGAGCTTATGTTCTCCGTCGTGGGTGGGGGACGGAGCGGTCTCTTCACTTTTGATGTGGAGCGCAACTGCTGTCTGGCCCACATCTCGGGCGGGCGCTGGGAGGATCTTTCTCCGACGTACTCGCCGGATGGCAGTCAGGTCGCTTTCAACTCGAACCGGCTGGGAACCACGGTTCCCCAGGTGTACGTCATGCCGGCAGAGGGCGGAGAGCCGAATCTGATCACGCCGTATGTCTACGGGCAGGGCGGGTACTACACTTCGCCTTCCTGGTCTCCCACCGGAAATCGAGTCGCATTCCACGGGCGTATCGAACAGCGCGGGCGTCACCAGATCCTGGTCGCCGACGTCGAGGCCCGGGGAACCCGCATCATGCGGCTGACGTCCGAGGGGAACAACGAGGACGCCACGTGGGCTCCGGACGGCCGGCACATCGTCTTTGCCGGGGAACGGAGCTACGGATACGGCCTGTTCGTGGTCGATACGGTGACAGGAAGGATCCGGACGCTCATCTCCGGGATACGGCCCCGCGTCCCCGCCTGGTCGCCGTCGCTGGCTGTCGGCACCACCGAGACGTTGCGCGGCGGCAACTATTGATTAATATGCCTGTCGTGCCGCTTCGGCATTCCGCCGAAATTCGCCGCAGGCGAGATGGAACCGGGACTCGACACTGACGTCGAGCCGGAATATGGTCAGTCCATGACCCGTGTCGCAGGATTCAACCCAGGAGTTCGGATGACTTATCGCCGCTTGATCGTACCCGTCCTCGCCGCCGGTGTCATGCTGGCCGCCTGCCGGAGCGAGCCGCCCGAGCCGCCGGCCCCGACCGGCCCCACGCAGGCCGAGCTCGACCAGCGCCGCGCGGATTCCATCGCCGCCGCCGAGCGCGCCCGCCGTGAGGCCGAGGAGCGCGCGGCCGCCGAGCGCGCCCGTGCCGAGGAGCAGGCTCGCCAGCGTGCCGTTGCCGCAGCCCGCGACATTCTCACGCAGCGTGTGCACTTCGACTACGACGAGTCGCGGATCACGCCGGCCGCGGAGCAGCTTCTGCGCCAGAAGCTCGAGATCCTGCGCGCCAGCCCGAACGTCCGCCTCCGCTTCGAGGGGCACACCGACGAGCGGGGCTCGACCGCGTACAACACGGCGCTCGGCAACCGTCGCGCCGAAAGCGTGAAGCAGTTCCTGACCGGCTTCGGTCTGAGCGAGTCGCGCTTCGAAACCTTGTCGTACGGAGAGGATCGTCCGGTCGTGAACCAGAGCAACGAGCAGGCCTGGGCGCAGAACCGGCGGGTGGAGTTCATCATCACCGCCGGGCAGAACCAGATCAACGCGCCTCGCGTAGGCATGTAGGATGACGGTCAGAGCCCCTCTCCCCGGTTCCGTTTCGCGCGGCTTCCGTCGCGGTTCGTGCCGCGGGGGAGGGGTTCGCCTCGTCATCCTCCTGCTTCTGCTCCCCCTCGCGGGGTGCGCGACGAAGCGGGACGTGAAAGACCTTCAGGACGAAATCCGCGCGCTCGCCCGGCAGCAGGAAGAAATGCTGCAGCGCGTCGAAAGTGATACCCGGGCGATGCGCGATTCGGTCGCCGCGCAGCACGCGGCGCAGAGAGACTTCCGCGGAGAGCTCGCGCGCCAGTTCATCGACTTCCAGGAATCTCTGCTGAGAATCCAGGAGCTGACCGGACTCGGGCAGCAGAACCTCGCGGCCCTCAGGGAACAGATGGAGGCGCAGCGGAGCGCGCTGCTGTCCCCCCCGAATGTCCGCACCCCGCCGCAGGGCGAGGAAGGCAGGGAGCTCGCGGAGCCGGCCAGCGGCAGCGGACCGGCGCAGGACCTCTACAACGCCGCGGTCACGCAGAAGAACCGCGGATCGCTCGGTACCGCGCGCCGGGCGTTCGAGAACTTCATCCGCCAGCATCCCAACCACACGCTGGCGCCCGAAGCGCGGTATCACTACGCGGACATCTTCGTGCAGGAGAACCAGCTGGACGAGGCAATTTCGGCCTTCCTCCGGATCCCGGAGCTCCATCCCACCGCACCCCGCGTTCCCGATGCGCTCTATCGCGTCGGGCTCCTGCATCTGGAGCTGGAGAACGTTTCCGAGGCGAGGGAGTACTTCGAGAGGGTCGTGAACAGCTACCCGGACAGCAACAGTGCCCGGCTGGCGCGCGAGCGCCTCAACTCCCTGCCGTAGGCACGCTCGCCCGAGTCCGGCCGTGCGTTCCGGGGCGATTCCGTCCCGGCCTCACCCCATCGACAAAAGCTCATGCGTTGTCCGCAATGTGACTCCACCGAGAACCGGGTCGTCGACACCCGCACCAGTCGCGGAGGACGCGCCGTCCGGCGTCGCCGCGAGTGCTCGTCGTGCGCGGCCCGTTTCACGACGTACGAATACGTCGAGGAGCGCCCCCTCCAGGTCCTGAAGGTCGAGGGGAACGCCGAGGACTTCGACCGCGCAAAGCTCAGCCGCAGCGTCCGTATTGCGTGCGCCAAGCGGCCGGTCTCCGCCTCGCAGGTGGAGTCGATCGTGGACGCCGTCGAAGACGAGCTTTCCCGCGCGGCCGGCGTGGAGGTTGCGAGTGCCCGGATCGGGGAACTGGTGATGGAGCGGCTCAAGCCCCTGGACCACGTCGCGTACGTCCGGTTCGCCTCCGTGTACCGGAACTTCCAGGACATCGACGAGTTTCAGGAATTCGTCCACGAGCTGAACGAGCGGGGGAAACGCGAGCTCCAGGCACGGAGTCAGGCGGAGCTCCCGCTCTGATTCCCTCCGTACCCGACGCCTGGCGTCCGATGACCGAGCTTCCATGAAGCGGAAGATGAAACCGCTGGTGGAGATGCCCTTCCTCGACCACCTGGAAGAACTCCGCTGGCGTATCCTCTGGAGCCTTCTCGCGCTGGCGGTGGGTACCGTCATCGGCTTCGTGCTCGTGCACTACCTCGGCGTGCTGGAGCTGCTGATCCGGCCGATCCAGCCCCTGCTCGAGGAAGGGGAGGGGCTGAAGTACTTTTCCCCCGTCACTCCCTTCTTCATCACGCTGAAGCTCGGGATCATCGTGGGCTTCCTCCTGGCCTTCCCGGTCGTCGTCTACCACGTCTGGTCCTTCTTCTCTCCGGCGCTCGAGGATCACGAGAAGAAGGCGATCGTGCCCGCGCTCTACCTGGGGCTGGTGCTTTTCTGCGCCGGCGTGGCGCTCGCGTACTTCGGCGTGCTCCCCCTCAGCCTCGTCTTCCTGAGCGGCTTCCAGCAGGACTACCTCGACCAGGCGATCGAGGTGGGGCTGTATCTGGGCTTCGTCACGCGCCTGCTGATCGCCTTCGGAGTGGTCTTCGAGCTCCCGGTCGTGGTGATGGTGCTGACGGCTCTCGGTATCATCACGCCGGACTTCCTGCGCACGAAGCGGAGGCACGCGATCGTCGGCATCACGGTGCTGGCGACCCTGGTGACTCCCGGAGACCCCGGTTCGACGCTCCTGATGATGGCGCCCATGATGGTGCTGTACGAGGTGAGCATCCTGCTGTCGCGCGTGATCTACCGGAAGCAGCGGGCGCGGGACGCGGAGCGCGAGCGTGAGCTGGCGGGGACGACGGAGCCTGCGCCGGGCTCGGTGGAGGCCCGTTGAGCAGCGGGCGCGGGGGGGCTCCTGCGGGCGAGGGCACGCGACGTCCCGGAAGCGCGGTCCGCGCGATCGTGCTCGTCCTGGGCGGCCTTCTCGCGGCCCCGGCAGCGCTCGCGGCCCAGCAGGGGGGCGCGCCTCCTCCCGTGCGGGCAGACACGCTCTCCGCGGATTCCGCACGGGCGCGCGTGCTGGAGCGACTGAGACGCCTTTCGGCTCCCGCGCCGGAACCCGACACGCTGCGGGCGGAGGATCCCGACGCCGTTCCGGGCGATACCGCCGGGGTGGCGCGGCCGGGGGCGGAACCGGGAGCTCCCGTTCCCGCACGACGGGCGCCGCGCGGGCGGGTCGGCGGCGAGCCTTCGGACAGCGTCATGCGCGCGCTGATGGATCTCCCGGGCTACATGATCAGCCGCTACAGCGGGAACCGGATGGACTTCCAGGGCGCCGACGGTGTCCTCAACCTCTACGGAACCGAGGAGGCACCGGCGCGTTTCATCCGCGAGGACCTGGACCTCTCCGCGGACTCGGCCATCAACTACAACGAAGGCGAGAACCGCGTCCGGACGGTGGGGCGCAATACCCTCGCGGCCCGGGG
>JBBDIW010000063.1:17933-23070 GCA_040880165.1 Gemmatimonadota bacterium
ATCGTGCGCACCTCGGCCGGGTACGACCGCCGCGTCTCGAACATCGGCTTCTACTGGGCGATGAGCGACTACTCGGATGCCACCTTCGCCTTCGACTGGTGGAGCAACCGGTACACGGCCGCCACCGGGAACATCCGGTACAACTGGCTTCAGCAGTTCCTGCGGGGCGATGCCAGCTTCCGGCAGTACTGGCGCGAGAGCGGCGGGTCCGAGATCGCATTCGACACCCGGAACAACTGGGAATACGACGAGCGCACGCGGCTGAACATGACCGCCCGTTACGCCTCGAGCAGCAATTTCGTGCGGCAGAACTCCTTCGATCCGCGCGAGGTGACGCAGTCCATCAATTCGACCGCGGGGCTCAGCCGGCGTTTCGACTGGGGCACGCTCACCGCCAGCGGGAACCGCCAGCAGCACCTGTCCGACGATCGCGTCGAGATGACACTGCCCACGGTCAACCTCTCGCTCTCTCCCATCACGTTCTTCTCCGCCCCCCCGGGGGAGGCAGGGTGGCTCAACAACATCACCTGGTCGGGCTCGAGCAACTTCTCGCGGCGCACCGTGGAACGGCTCCAGCTTCCGGACCAGGGCTTCTCCTTCGCGCGGGCGGACGAGGCGGCGACGCGCGCGGGTGTGAGCAGCAGTCTGAACGTCGGCGCGTTGACCTGGTCGCAGAACGCGCAATACGACGAGACGATCCGACCAAGCGTTCCCGACACCCTCTTCCCGGGAATCGATCCTCCGCTCCCTCCGGACCCCGATTTCCAGCCGGGGCTGCAGGACCTGGGCGTCACCAACGTTTCCTGGTCCAGCGCGCTCAGCTTTCGCCAGCGGCTCATCGGGACGACGACGCTGACCCCGCGGGTGTCGATCTCCGGGCAGGCCGTCCGCTCCGACACGATTCCCGAGGCCGCCTCCTTCGTATCCGGCCCGAACCGGATCACGTTCGGCGCGGGCCTTCAGACGGACATCTTCGGCTTCTATCCCGGCATCGGCGACTACAGCGCGATCCGGCACAAGCTGACGCCCACGGCGAGCTACAACTACACGCCGCCCTCCCAGCCGACGGCGCTGCAGCAGAGCGTCTTCGGATCGCAGGAGCTCCAGGCGAGGAGCCAGGTCACGATCGGGCTCAACCAGACGTTCGAGGCCAAGGTGTCCGGGGACGCTCCGGAATCCGCGCCCGCCGAGGGGGAAGAGGCCGGGGTGGACGAGACGGAGGATGAAGGCGCGGCCGTGCCGGCCGCGCGGGCGGGTGAGCCGCGGCGGGCTCCGCAGGACCGGATCGTGAACCTCCTCGCCCTGCGCACCCAGGCGGTGACGTACGACTTCGTGCGCGCCGACACGCTGGGCTTCTTCACCGGCGGTTTCGTCACGACCCGTCTCCAGAACCAGGTCAGCTCGGACTACCTCCGGGGGCTCACGCTCTCCATGGAGCACGACCTCTTCTCCGAGCAGCGGACAGATAACCAGGTCACCGCGCGCAGCTTCGCGCCGCACCTCTCGCAGCTGAACTTCTCCTTCTCGGTGAGCAATCGCACCGCGCTCTTCCAGCGGCTCTTCGGGGGCGGTGCGCCACCGGAGCCGGAGGAAACGGTCGAGGACGAGGAGGAAGAGGACGTGTTCGCCCCCCGCGAAGGCTTCGACGAGCTCCGGATGATGCCGACGCGCAGCGAGGACGCCGGCCGGGGCGACCTCGCCCCGCGCAGGTCGCCGCTGGGCGAGTGGAGCGCGAATCTCTCGTACTCGCTCCGCCGGCCCCGTGCACTCCCCGACGCACCGACAGGCAGCCGGTTCCGGAACGCCCAGATGGTGCAGGCGACCGTCAGCTTCAAGCCCACGGAGAACTGGGACGTGAACTGGCGGACCTCGTACGACATCGAGCGGGGCACGTTCAACGACCACATGATCCGGCTGAGCCGCGACCTCCACGAATGGGAGGCCAGCTTCGACTTCCGCCAGACCGCGACGGGAAACTGGAGCTTCCGCTTCGAGGTTTCCCTCATCGCGAACCGCGACCTCAAGTTCGATTTCGAGCAGAGGAATCTGGACGCGGGGCTTTCGCCGGGATTCTGATCCCCCACGTGCGGGAATCCCTGGGGGAGGGGCCTCCCGCCTCCCGAAAGCGTCCGCAATGCCCTCGTTCTGTCCTCCGGCTGTCCTCCGCAGAGGACATGAACGAGGGTTGAAGTTTTTGTAAATGGTTGGGAGTAATAAGGTTACACGCAGGTATGGCTCCTGCAGGAAGGTGCGGCGCAGAAGCCACAATCTCAGGAGGACGATGATGCGTACGTTGAAAGGAATGACCGGCGTTCTGCTCCTGGGCGCGGCACTGGTCGCCTGCGGAGACCGCGATCCGGTTTCGCCCGGCGGGGGGAGCCCGGCGGCGCCTCAGAACCTCGAGGCCAGCTACTACAACCGGGCCGTCCAGCTCACGTGGACCCTGGGCTCGGGGTGGGACAACGATTCCTTCCGCGTATACGGAAAGCGCGTTTCCGACGCCAGCTACTTCCTCGTGGCCGAGGTGACGAACTGCTCCGGCGGCTCGTGCGAGTACACGGACGTCAACATCGCGCCCGACGTGACGTACGAGTATTACGTCGCGGCCGTCGATCCGATCTCCGGCCTCGAGACCGCATCGGCTTTCTCGGTCGAGGTCTTCGTTCCGCAACCGGTGCCCCCCCCGGTACCCGGTCAGCTGGAAGGGGTCGCGCTGGACAACGCCGTCTACCTGCGCTGGAACAGCGACGCCCGCGGCGCCGAGGACTTCTCGCACTACCGGGTCTACTTCGCCGGCTCCACCGACTTCCTGATGGGTGAGACCGACTCCGAGGGCTTCCTCGATCTGCTCGCCCAGAACGGAGAGACGTACGACTACTTCGTGACGGCGGTGGACGACCAGGGGCACGAGAGCGAGGGAAGCCCGCTCGCGGGAGCGACTCCTCGGCCCGACTACCACGGCGAGTTCATGTACGCGTGGGAGGACGTCCCCGAACAGTCCGGCTTCCGCTTCCGGAGCGACGAGTCGATCGACCCCATCGTGGACGGCGCGTCGTCGCAGCGGCACTTCCGTCTCGAGCTGGACGGCACGGGGTGGTACCTGGTGCCGGGGCCGAGCGCGGAGGTCCACGCGGACGGTTGGGAGACCACGGCGCTGAAGTGCGGTCCGGCGAGCGACGCCGGGTGCGTCGACCTGGACGTGGCGCCGTCGTCCGGGTACTCGGGCAACGAGATCCAGCTGCAGCCGCAGACCACCTACGTGATGCGGTACATCGGCGAGGACGGACAGACCCGCTACGGGGTGATCCGCACGACGATGATGGGCTTCGACCAGGAATCGAACGGGATCATGATCTTCGACTGGGCACACCAGACTCAGCCGGGCAACAGGAACCTGTCGACGATCGTGGACACACCGACGTTCTGATCGCCACGAATCATCCGGGAGGGCCGGTTTTTCCGCAGTCGCGGGGAGCCGGCCCTCCTTTTTTCGGTTCCTCGACGTTTCGAACAGGCGGACTTGTTCTTCACAACGGGCGCCGGGGCCCAATCGAAGGGGGATCTTCTCGAAGGGGGACCTTCTCGATCGCGGCGCCTTCGTTCCTGCCATGCAACGCGCAAGACCCCCGCTCGGCCGGGCGCGCCGCCCACTCGAAGCCCCCGCGCCTGGAGGCGCGCTTTGCGCTGGGTCGGATGGGGCGCTCGGCCGGATGACTGGCCCAATCTTCCACGCAAGCCTCCTCCAGAGCTTGCGTGGAACATTGGGTACCGCATAGGGCCCCGATCTTCCACGAAGTCTGGTCCGCGCGCCTGCGTGGAAGTTTGGGGCCCTCACGGGTACCGGATCCTCCACGGAGTCATCCGCCCGCTCCTGCGTGGAAGTTTGGGCAGCACATTCGCAGCCTCGTAATGATCGCGGACCTTCCTCACGATCGCGGACCTCATCAGCGACGGCCTCGATTCTGATCTACCCGGAACGTCGAGCCATCTTCTGGATCCCTCGACGTTCTGGATGGGAACACTGGCGTCGGGTCGCGCAGGGGAGTGCGCGCACGGGGACGCCCTGATCGACGACCTCCCAACGCCCCATGTGCCCAATCGGCTTCAGCTCCCATTCGCCGAAAAGTCTGTCGGACAGGCCCGCACAGGGCCCCGATCCTTCACGGATGCCAGGCAATCCGCGCATGCGTGAAGGATCGGGCCCTCACAGGCACCCAGTCCTTCACGGGTTCTCATCCACCAGGCATGTATGAAGGATTGGGCACCACATCCAGGCTCAGCACAATCGCGTACCGCATCAGTGGTTCCCCTGACCTCGAGCGACCCATCTGAAATATCAAGGCGCCCTTTTGCCCCCCCCGGAAAGCCTCCGGCGGCCGCCCGGAGGACGCGGTCCGGGCCGCTTGTGTCCGCATCGTTCGACGTCTATCTTCCCCGCCATGGTGCCCGTCCTGGAAGCGGTGCCCAACTTCAGCGAGGGACGAGATCCGGACTGGCTCCGCGAGATCGTCGGGGTAATCGCTCGAGAGGGTGCGGATGTGCTCGATTGGTCGTCGGATCCCGACCATCATCGTTCCGTGGTCACCTTCATCGGGGACCCGCGGACGGTCGAGGCGGCTTCGGTCGCCGCCGCAAAACGGGCGATGGAGACGATCGATCTGCGGCGGCACGCCGGGGTGCATCCCCGGGTGGGCGCCCTCGACGTCCTCCCGTTCATCCCGCTCGCGGGTCTCACACTGAAGGATGCGGCTCGAAGCGCACGCAGCGTCGGAAGCCGTCTCGCCGAACTCGGACTTCCCGTCTATCTTTACGGGCACGCTTCCACGCCTCCAGGACGGCGCCTCGCGCCGCTCAGGAAGGGCGGGTTCGAGCTGCTGAGCGAGGGGTTTCCGGAAGGAAGGGAGCCGGATCTGCTCCCGGAGAAGTGGGAGCACCCGGGGGCCCATCCCTCGGCGGGCGTGACGTGCGTCGGCGCGCGTGCGGCGCTGCTCGCATGGAACGTCTTCGTGGAAGATGTCGGGGAAGCCGATCTCCGTGGGATCGCGAGCTCGATCCGCGAGACGGGCGGCGGGTTCGAGGGACTGAGGGCGCTGGGACTGGTTCTTCCGTCGAGCGGGCGGCTGCAGCTGTCCATGAA
>JBBDIW010000064.1:0-1311 GCA_040880165.1 Gemmatimonadota bacterium
GGGCGACGGCGGCCCACAGCTCGGGATCCCAGACCAGGGCCTCCCACGCCTCGGGGTCCGGGTGCCGGAAGGCGATGCCTGCGCGCTCGAGGCGGGTGACGACCTGCTCTTCGACGTAGGACCCCAGCTTCTCCTGGCCTACGGGCTCGAGCCGCGCGCTGTCGCTCCCCGAAAAGGGAGCGAGCGCCGTGTAGGCGTGGCGGACCGCCGAGATCCACGCGGTACGCTCCGCGCGTCCGTCGGCGTCCGCACGCCGGAGAAGCTCGTGGATGGCCACGGCGAGCGATCCGTCGTGGGCCCTGATGCCGTCCACGTACTCGGTGAACTCGGGTGCGGTCTTCACTGCGGCCCCCCCGGGCGATCGCGCACCGCGCCCTCGTCCGCCGGCGGGGCGACGCGCGCCTCGCGCCGGACCGGCTCCAGGTGGATGCCTTCCGTGGGTCCCTCGACGTCCATGCGATCCACTTCGCCGTCGCGCATCAGAATCGTGATCTCCCTGCCTTTCACGTAGTGGAGGGCGAGCCGCGGCGGGCCCTCCGCGCCGGTCGTATCGGACGGCTCCATCCGGTAGAGGCTGCGCGCGTCTCCACGGGCGACCAGTCGCTCGATGACGTAACGCGCGGGGGGTTTCTCGGCGGCCGTGTCGGCCTCCGGATCCGGCACGCCCGCGACCTCCGGCCGGAGCGGCGCTTCGCCCGCCTCGTCTTCTCCGGGAAGAAAGAGCGCGAAAATGGTGTCGCCCTCGATCCAGTCCCTGCGCGCCATCTCGGGGACATCCTCCTGCTGCAGGGTGTCGCCCGCGAGCGACTCGCCCCGGGCCCGTCCGACCGCCACCACCTGTTCCAGCCGCTCGCCGGGCGCCCGGACCTCGATGGAGTCCCCCACCAGGAAGAAGTCTTCCGTGAGCGCCTCCGGCCTGCCGGAAGCCGCGCGCCGCGGGGCGACATCGAGCACGCCTTCGCGCCCCGCCGCCACGACGTCCGTGGGCGGGCGATTCGCGCGCACGTCGTCCGGCGCGGCGGCCACTTCGGCAGCCGCTTCCCCGGGAATCATGACTGCGACCAGGCGCTCCATCTGCCCGTCGGTCAGGAAGATCCGGATCTCCGGGGAGGTCAGCACGATGTCGTCGCTGGTGAGCAGCGCGTCGCCGGACGCCACGACGTCCCGCAACTCGTCGTCCGGCGCCCGGAGCACGATCCGCCGTCCCGACAGGTCGTACCCGTCGCCCAGCATCCTCGCGTTGCCCATGAGGAGGAAGAGCTCGGCGACCTGGTCGTATTCTGCCGTATCCGCGAACGCCTCCATCCCCTC
>JBBDIW010000064.1:1411-23061 GCA_040880165.1 Gemmatimonadota bacterium
AGAGCTCGGCGACCTGGTCGTATTCTGCCGTATCCGCGAACGCCTCCATCCCCTCGCGGCGGATCTCGACGGAGCCGGTCGCGCGAAAGAGCCGGTCTCCTTCGAGGACGATCCGGTCCGCGTCCACTTCGTAGGGCTCGCGAATGGTGTCCCCGGCGACCTCCGCACCCGCCTCGTCTTCCGGGGAACGCGACACCGCGGAGGGGGACAGGCCCGGCGCGGTGCTGCCCGGGACCACGTTGGGCGCCACGGGGGGCACAGGGGCGGGCTCGCCTCCGACAGCGGACTCGGCATCGGCTCCGGGCTGGTCGTTTCCCGACGGCGCCGGCACTTCCGGGAAGAGCGTCCCGTGCGCACGTCCGCCGCTCACCGTGAGCTCGTCCTCGGGACGGTTCGCCCCCGCCCTCAGGTAGCGCAGCGAATCCCCGCGCAGCACCGAGTTGTTGACCTTGTCGGTGAGTACCACGCTCCCCCACGCGACGAGGCGGCTCTCCCTCTCGAAGTAGTGCGCGCGATCCGCCGTCATCTCCTTCTCGGGGTTCTCGAAGAAGACGTTTCCAAAAAGCTGGTGAAAGCTCGTGGCGGAATGGCTCTGCGCGCTGTCGGCGCGGATGCGCGTTCCGTCGTCGCACCCCAGCAGGAGGGGGCCGCTCACGTAGGTGATGCGGTTCCCGCCCCCCACCTCGAGGCTCGTGGTGAAATTGCTCCGCATCAGCTCGCACTCCACCTGAGCCTCGGCGACACCGGGGGCGAACCCGAGTCCGCCGACGACGAGTGCGGGCAGCGCGAAGCGAAGGGGCAGCCGAGTTCGCATCAGCGGCGATCCCCTCCGACGGATTCCGTCCGCGCGTCGTGCACGGTGACGTTGCGAAAGTCCAGGTCCGACTGAAAGGAGCTTCCGCGAATGATCTGGTTGCCGAAATACATCACCGTGGCGGAGTCACTCCAGATCCGGTCCTGATGGGGATCGTAGTGCAGCTCCTCGCTCTCGATCCTGCGGTCCTCCTCCGGAATCACGAGCACGACGTTCCGACGGGCGATCATCCGGTCCCCGTCCTGCGTGCCCTCTTCGGCGGTGACGGTCGCCCGGATCGCGCCGGTTTCGGAAAAACTCGTCAGATTGATGTTTCGGAGCGCCGTCGAGGTCGAGTCATCCCAGAAATAGGCGGTATCGGCCATCAACCGGGCCTGCCGGATCCCGTTGCGACGGATCAGGTGCTCGATCCCGATCAGCATCTGATCGGCGTCCATGGCCAGAAGGGGCTCCGGCGCCACCGGGATGCTCTCGTCCGCCTGGCACCCCGAGACCACAGCCGCCCCGAACCCGATGATCAGCGCGCTCAACACGTTGAATCTCCGCATCATACGACTCCCGCTCTCATGAGATCGTGGAGGTGGACGACCCCCCTCAGTCGATCGTCCTCATCCACGACGGGGAGCGCCATGATCCCGAACGTCTCCATCGTGTGCACGGCGGCCGCGCCGAGCTGTTCCTCGCGCGCCACCTTGGGGCTGCGCGTCATGACGTCCCTCACCGACGCGGTGAGGAAGGCGTCCGGTTCGCGCTCCATGAGGCGCGTGAGGTCGCCGGACGTGACGACCCCGATCACCCGGTCTTCGGCGTCCACGATCGGCACGGTCCCCCGCATGAGTCCGAGCGGAACGATGCAGTCGCGCATGACGGCGTCTTCCCGAAGCGAGGGGTACTCGTCGCGCACCATCACGTCGGCGACCCGCACCGTGAGCTTCCGACCCAGCTGCCCGCCGGGATGGAGTCGGGCGAAGTCCTCCCGCCGGAATCCCTTCGTCTGGAGCAGTACCACCGCCAACGCATCGCCCATCGCGAGGGCCGCGGTCGTGGAGGTGGTGGGCGCCAGGTCCATCGGGCACGCCTCCTCCGGGACGGAACAGTCCAGGACCACGGTGCCGTGGCGCGCCAGCGGCGAATCCATGCGGCCCGTCAGCACGAGAATCGGCACCCCCGACCGGAGGAAGAAGTCCACGAGCCCCGTGATCTCGGAGGTTTCGCCGCTTTTCGAGATGAGGATCGCCACGTCGTCGCGCGACACGATCCCCAGGTCCCCGTGGAGTCCCTCGACCGGATGGAGAAAGGCGGCCGGCGTCCCCGTCGACGTCAGGGTCGCAGCGATCTTCCGCCCGATGATTCCGCTCTTCCCGATCCCGGAGACGATGACGCGCCCCCGCGCCCGGGCGAGCAGGTCGACCGCGCGGACGAAGTCGTCGCCCACGCGCTCGGAGAGCTCCACGAGCGCTTCGGCCTCGCTGCGAAGCACCCTGCGCGCCTCGGCAAGGAGCGCCTCGCGGTCGCTCCCCGGCTTCGCCGCCGTCACTGCGCATCGTGCCGTCATCGTCTCACTCTCCGCTCCGGGCTTCGCAGTACGCCTCCACGAGCGCGTCCCACGTGCCACGTGCCTCCAGGAGCGCCCGGCAGAACTCGCGGACCGCTCCCCTGCCTCCGCTCCGCGAGGTGGACCACGCCGCCACCCGGCGCACTTCCGGGATCGCGTTCGCGACCGCCACCGGAAGCCCTACCTTGCGGAGGACGGGCAGATCCGGAAGATCGTCGCCCAGCATCGCGACCTCCTCCCACGCGACGCCCTTTCTCGCCATGAGGTCCACCACGACGCGCATCTTCATGGCATCGCCGTCCTGGTGGCACTCCTCCACACCGAGCTCGCGGGCCCGGATGGCGGTAGCCTGGGAAACCCGCCCGGAGATGATCGCCACGTCGATTCCGGCCGCACCCAGCAGCTTCACGCCCAAACCATCCTGAATGTCGAAACGCTTGAGCTCGACCATCTCTCCGCTGGCGAGTTCCCCCATGTAGACACCCGCGTCGGTGAGGACACCGTCGACGTCCAGGACCACGAGCTTCACGCGCCTCGCCACGGCGCCGGGAATGGGACCGCCCCCACCGGCGATTCCGGGGCCCGTGGGCGCGCTCACCCGCGTATCCGTCACGGGCGCGCTCAAGCCGGCTCACGGGCGGCGACGGCCGCGTCCGCATCCGCGGCTCCGGCTCGATTGTCTCCGGAAGATCGGCGGTCGCCCAGCGGGGCGATGCCGTCGCCGGCCGGGACCGCACGCAGCGCCAGGACTTCTTCCATGAGCCCGCGGAGCGCACCGAGCGGGAGCATGTTCGTCGCGTCCGACGGAGCGCTGGCGGGATCCGGATGCACTTCCAGGAAGAGCCCATCGCATCCGGCCGCCACCGCCGCCCGTACGAGCGGCCGGGTGAACTCCGGGTCGCCCCCGCTGGAGCCGTCCGCGAGCCCGGGGCGCTGGACCGAGTGCGTGCCGTCGAAGAGCACGGGCGCACCGCAACGCTTCCGCATGCGGAGGAAGGCGCGCATGTCCACGACGAGGTCACCGTAGCCGAAGAAGGTCCCGCGCTCCGTGACGGCCACTTCGGGGCTTCCCGCTGCCCGGGCCTTTTCGCACGCCGCCGCCATCTCTTCCGGCGCCATCCACTGGCCCTTCTTGATGTTCACGGTGCGCCCCGTGGCGCCCGCCGCCACGACCAGATCGGTCTGCCGACAGAGAAACGCGGGGATCTGGATCACGTCCACCACCTCGCCCACCGGTGCCGCCTGGCACACCTCGTGGATGTCGGTGAGCAACGGCAACCCCGTCTCGCTGCGCACCCTGGACAGGGCCTCGAGCCCCGCCTCCATCCCCGGCCCGCGGGGCGCGTCGATCTTCGACCGGTTCGCCTTGTCGAACGACGCCTTGAAGACCACGGGGAGTCTCAGTTCCTCGGCCAGACGAGCGAGCGATTCCGCCACCCGGAGGTTCAGGTCGTCGTCCTCGAGCTGGCAGGGCCCGGCGACGAGCGTGAAGCGTTGGAACATCAGGACTTCCTCGCCGGGGAGCCGCTGGCGACCGTCTTCCGGGCCGGGTCTCCGGACTCCTCCAGGATTCCGGCGTGCTCGCCCGCAGCCTCGATGAACGACGCAAAGAGGGGATGGGGGCGCGTGGGTCGGCTCTTCAGCTCGGGGTGGAACTGGCACCCGATAAACCATGGGTGGCTGTCAAGCTCGATCATCTCCACCAGCTTGCCATCCGGCGAGCGCCCGCTGAAGTGGAGCCCCCCGTTCGCGAGCTTCTCCACGTAGTGCGTGTTCACCTCGTAGCGATGGCGGTGACGCTCCTCGATCTCCTCGTTTCCGTAGATCCGGGCCGCCTTCGACCCGGGCTCGAGCCGTGCCGGATACGCACCCAGGCGCATCGTGCCGCCTTTGTCCGTGACCTCGTGCTGCGAGTCCATGAGGCAGATCACCGGATCCGGAGACTGCTCCGCGAACTCGAAGGAATGCGATTCCCTCAGGCCGCAGACGTTGCGCGCGAACTCGATGACCGCGCACTGGAGGCCGAGGCAGATGCCGAAGAAGGGGAGCCGGTTGATCCGTGCCCATTCGATCGCGCGCAGCATTCCTTCGACGCCGCGCGGGCCGAAGCCGCCCGGAATCAGGAGCCCGTCGTAGGCGCCGAGTTCGTCCAGCTTCGTTCCGTCGTCGAAGCGCTCGCTCGGGAGCCAGTCGATGACGACCCCGACGTCGTGCGCGATACCGCCGTGGATGAGCGCCTCCTGGACGGACTTGTACGAGTCCACGAGCTCCGTGTACTTGCCCACCACGGCGATGCGGACCGTGCCGCGTTTCGGCGCGATGACCCGCTCGAGCATGGCGGTCCAGGCGGTGAGATCCGCGGGGGGCGCCTCCATCTCGAGCCGTTCCAGCACGACGTCGTCCAGCTTCTGGCGACGCAGGTCGAGCGGGACCTGGTAGATGCTCTCCACGTCCCGCGCCTCGATGACTCCGGAGAGATCGACATTCGTAAAGAGGGCGATCTTGCGCCGCACGTCCTCGTCGAGCGGGTGCTCGGTACGGCAGACGACGATGTCCGGCTGAATTCCGATCTGCATCAGCTCGCGCACCGAGTGCTGGGTCGGCTTCGTCTTCAGCTCGCCCGCGGCCGCAATGTAAGGCACCAGGGTGAGGTGGATGAAGATCGCGTTCTCGCGCCCCACTTCCTGGCGAAACTGCCGCGTCGCCTCCAGGAACGGGAGGCTCTCGATGTCACCGACCGTGCCCCCGATCTCGGTGATCACCACGTCGTTGTCCGGAGCCAGTCGCCGGATCGCGCATTTGATCTCGTCCGTGATGTGCGGGATGACCTGCACCGTCGAGCCGAGGTAGTCACCCCGGCGCTCCTTCGTGATCACGGTCTGGTAGATCCGCCCCGTGGTGATGTTGTTCGCTTGCGCGAGCGACTCGTCGATGAAGCGCTCGTAGTGCCCCAGGTCCAGGTCGGTCTCGGCCCCGTCGTCCGTGACGAAGACCTCCCCGTGCTGGAACGGCGAGAGCGTCCCCGGATCGACGTTGATGTAGGGGTCGAATTTCTGGAGGGTGACCCGCAGCCCGCGCTCCTTCAGGATGCGCCCGAGCGAGGCGGCGGCGATTCCCTTCCCGAGCGACGAGACCACGCCGCCGGTGACGAAAATGAACTTGGTCGGACGTTTCCGATCGGTCATCTGAGCGCACTTCCCACGTGAAGAGATTCGTTGGCGCCGCGCAGGCGTTTCTCCACCCGTGCGACGTCTTCCAATGTATCGATTCCGGCTTCCGTCCGGTCCACGACCGCGACACCGATGGCCAACCCGGCCTCGAGGGGCCGCAGCTGCTCCAGCTTCTCCAGTTGCTCCAGTGGCGAGGGCGCCAGGGCGACCCATGCCACGAGGGCTTCTCGGGCACACGCGTATATCCCGATATGTCCCAGCCCGAGGCCCTCTCCGGAACCGGACGCGGCGCCGTCCCTGTCGAAGGGGACTGCCGCGCGCGAAAAGTACAAGGCGCGCCCGTCCGCGGCACGCACGACCTTGACGACGGAGGGGTCGTTCATCGTCTCCGGGTCCCGAAGTGGGGCCGCGCAGGTGCCGATCGGCCACCCTTCGTCCCGCACCAGCGCGATCGCGCGCTCAAGGTGATCTTCCTCCACGAGCGGCTCGTCTCCCTGGATGTTCACCACGACGTCGAAGTCGGCGTACGCCGGCATCCGGGCCACTTCCGCGACCCGGTCTGTGCCCGACGGGTGATCGGGCGACGTGAGCACGACCGGGGCGCCGATCTCCCGGCAGACCTCCGCGATCGCTTCGCTGTCCGTCGCCACAACGACCTCGTCCAGTACACGCATCCCGGCCACGCGGCGCCACACCCATTCGATGAGAGGCCGTCCCAGCAGCGGTACGAGGGGTTTGTTCGGGAGACGGGAGGAGCCGAGCCGGGCGGGGATTACACCGAGGATACGGCTCTTCACCTGGAGGCTCCGGGTTGTAGGATCAGGAACTACTGCAAGATTTACGCCAGTAACATATGCAGGGTGGGCCAAAGAGGCAAGGAAGGTGGGGTTTCGTTCGGAGGCGGCTACATCCGGAGGAAATTCGCCAGCAGCGTTCCCCCGCCCTCGGAGAAGAACGATTCCGGGTGGAACTGGACTCCCCAGACCGGGCGCTGGCGGTGGCGGAGCGCCTGGATCTCGTCCGCGGCACCCCCTTCCTCCGCCCCTGTCGCCTCGTCGCTCTCAAGCGCCCTTCCGAACCGCCTCGTCTCCGGCTCCAGCCGGGAAACGTCCTCCGACTCCTGCGCGCTCCACGCGACGGGCTCCAGAACGTCCGGCAGCTCCTGCGGCGACGTCACCAGCGAATGGTACCGCGTTACGGTCAGCGGGGACGACAATCCCTCGAAGAGGCCCTGGCCCGTGTGCCGGATCGCGGCCGTCTTTCCATGCATGACCCTCCGGGAGCGGATAGTCCGCCCCCCGAACGCCTCCCCGATCGCCTGGTGCCCCAGGCAGACGCCCAGCAGCGGCACGGAGTTCGGGAGCCGCCGGATCAACTCCACACTGATGCCCGCGTCCGACGGCGTGCAGGGCCCCGGGGAGATCACGACACGCTCCGGACTCATCGCGACCACCTCTTCCACCGTGCAGGAATCGTTCCTCAGAACGACGGGGTCGCCTCCCAGCTCGCCCAGGATCTGTACGAGGTTCCACGTAAACGAGTCGTAGTTGTCGATCACGAGCAGCATGGATCGCGACTTCTCCGGGTGTGGTGCTTCATACGGACGTCTTGCGGAGCGGGCATCCGGGCCCCGCGGCATGCCGGGAAAGTTGGGGGTTCCGCTCCGGCGTGGCCAGCCCCCGTTGCCCATTGCCCTCCCCGCCCCGCGCCGCCCTTTCCGCGTGCGAGCGGGTCCGGCGTCCGGCGTACGTCCACCGGGCGGGGACGATCCGCGATCCGTCGCGAAGGTTGCGCGCCGCGAAGTCGTATTCGGGTGTAGGACCCCGAAAGGGGGCAGACCCTCCCCGTTCGTGACCAGGAGTCGAAGGAGCCATCGTGTTCGACCGTTGTCTCATGTGCCACGCGCCCTTCCCCGCCAACGAGGCGCTGGAGCACTTTTCGCACGGAGACCGCATCGCGTTCGATCCGGGCCGCGGGCGGCTCTGGTCCATCTGTCGGCAGTGCAGGCGGTGGACGCTCGCCCCCATCGAGGCGCGGTGGGAGGCGCTGGAGGAGCTGGAGAGGGCCACGACCGACCGCGCGCGCCTGCTCTCGCAGACGGACAACGTGGCGCTTCTGCGTGTCGACGGCCTCGAGGTCGTGCGCGTGGGGCGCGCGAACCTCACGGAGGAGGCGTGGTGGCGGTACGGACGCGAGCTCGTCGGGCGCCGCGAGCACTTTCGCAAGGTCTCCTTCGCGGGCTCGGTGGCCGCGGGAGCCGTGATCATCGGAGGATGGACCACCGGCGGCATCGGGGCGTTCGCCGCATGGATCCTGTGGGACAACGCCCCGGCGAAGGTGGTGGACACGGTCCGCTGGTTCCGCTTCGGAAGTGCCGCCTGGCGGGGCGAACGGCGGTGCACCGAGTGCGGCCACCGCTTCCGGCAGCTCTCCTTCAAGGACCGGGAGACGCTCATCCTCCGGCCGGACCGGGAGCACAGCGAAACGGAGCTCGTCCAGCGCTGCCCCCGGTGCTCCGGGGTGGCGGGCGGCCTCGTCCTGAGGGGACGTGAGGGGGACCGGGCGCTGCGCCGGGTGCTCGCGTACCACCACTTTGCCGGCGCATCCGAGAAGCGCGTGAAATCCGCGACCCAGCTCATCCAGGAGGCCGGAGACACGCGCGGGCTGGCGCGCAGCGTCGTGCGCGAGGGGAAGCGGCTGGGCGACCTCGAGCGGACCCCGGCGATCGCGCTCGAAATCGCCGCGAACGAGGAGGCGGAACAGCGCCTGCTGGAACTCGAGCTCGCCGACCTGGAGACGCACTGGCGCGAGGAGGAGGAACTCGCCGCCATCGTGGACGGGGAGCTCACCCCCCTTCCCGTGCTCGAAACCTTCAGGCGCAGGGTCCGGGAGCTCGGCTGAGCATCGGGGCGGGCCCGGAAGTGATCAGAAGTCCACGGGCCGCAGGTAGAACTCGCCGATCGCCGTCTCCGACAGGACCGCGACGGTGGGCAGCTCCCGCTTCCAGTGCGTCGAGCTCAGCCGGCGCCAGACGAGCTCGACCTCACCGGGGTCGAAGCCCGAGCGCTCCAGCTGATCGCGCGAATATCCTCGGAGGATCCAGTGAAGAATCAGGTCCGCGCGCGGATAGCCGATGCCCAGCTCGTCCTCGTCGTGCACCCCCTTCACCAGGTCCGCGCTCGCGGGCTTCTCCACGATCACCTCGGGGACGCCGAGATGTCGTGCGAGCGCCCATACCTGCGTCTTGAAAAGGTCGCCGAGCGGATTGATCGGGGGGGAATCGTCCGCGTGCCAGGTGAAATAGCCCAGCAGCCGCTCGCTCTTGTTTCCCGTGCCGCAGGGAAGCGCGTGCAGCCGCGCCGACTGGTCGAAGAGCGTCATCGCGCGGAAGCGGGCCGCGAGGTTCCCCCTGCGACGAGGCGAGAGATCGGGCTCGTGCTGCTCGACGTAGGCGTCCACGGGTCCGGTGATGTCCAGCGTTCGTCCCTCCACCCCCGTCGCCTCGAGGACGAGCGTCGCATGATCGAGGCTCTCCTGGCTCGAGGTGGCGTACGGGAGTCGGAACCCGAAGACGTTCTCCGCCCCGAGGGCCTTCGCCGCGAGGAAGAGCGACACCGCGGAATCGACGCCGCCGGACACGCCGATCACCACCCGCTCGAAGCCGCGGCGGCCCACCACTTCCTCGTGGATGAAGCCGGTGAGCGTCCGCTCCACAAGCTCCAGGTCGAGCTCCAGCACCGAGGCGTCCCCGGGCCGCGGTCGCGCGCGGCCTCCGGCGCCACCGCCGGAGGCACCGGCCGATCCCCCCTGCCCAGGATCCGCGAGCGAAGGGTGGAGCGCCATGTCCGCCGGCGCGGAAGGGTGATCGCCCGGTCGTGCACCGCCGTCCGAACGGCCGTGCACACGCTCCACGAGCGCCCGCGCGAGATGGGGAAGGGCCAGCTCCAGATCGGAGAGGAGCGGGGTGTCCGCGCGGACCCGGTCGAGCTCCGATCCGTCCAGCGTCACCGAGACCGTCTCTTCCTGGAAGAGCGGCCCCCGCGTCATGATCGCGCCGTCCGGTCCCGCGGCGATGGAACCGCCCGGAAAGAGCTTCCCGCCCTCGGAGCCCACGAGCTGGCTCACCACGACGAAGACGCCGTGCTCCACCGCGATCGAGGACGCGAGCGCGTCCCACCGGTCCAGGTTGCCGGGACGGCCGGAGCCGGGCGCGAATCCGCGCGCGGGTGACGCGCTGGCGATGACCACGACCTCCGCGCCGTCCAGGGCCAGGAGGGTGCCGGGCAGCGAGTGCCAGGCATCTTCGCACACGAGCATTCCCATGCGCCCGAAGCGGGTGTCGAACGCCGACACCTCCCTGCCCCGCTCCACGAAGCGGGCCTCGTCGAAGATCCCGTAGGTGGGGAGAAACAGCTTCCGGTGCACGTGGACGACGCGGAACCGGTCGCCGTCCGGTGTCAGCCAGGCGGCGCTGTTGAAGAGACGATGCCTGCGCCGCTCGAAGAAGCCCACGACGAGGTCCGGCGCGCCCCCGGCGGGCTCACCCAGCTCCTGCGCGAGCTGCTCCGCGGTGAGGGAAGCCTCCGCCACGCCGCCCTGGAGGAAGTACCCCGTGAGAGCGGCCTCCGGGAACACGAGGAGATCGTGCTCCTGGCCCGCTCCCGCGGCCCATTCCCGGATCCGCCGGAGGTTGTCGGGCACCTCCCCCTTGAGGGGCTTGAACTGCGCGAGTCCGACACGAAGCGGCGGACGGTCGATTCCCGAAGTCATGATGGCCTGAACCCGTTCCGCTTGCGGAAGAACTCGTCCCGGAACTCCCGGAGTGATTCCCGGGACGCGAACATCGGCGTGAACAATACATGAATCCTGGCTTCTACGCAGCCCGGGAACGCCCGCTCCGCTCCCGGGGTTATACGGTCAACCCTTTGATTTCTCCGATGACAAGAGGATCCCGAAGATGATCCGGACCGTTGCACCGTTCCTGTTTCTGATCAGCCTGCTGGCTCCTCTCTCCACCGAGGCCCAGAGCCGCGAGGACGCGCGCTTCGTCCCGCACACGGGGAGCAGCGAGCAACGCGTCTTCCTGGGGACGCTCCAGGCGATCCGCGACTACAGCCTCTCCGCGCCGGGCGACTCTCTTCTCTGGGAGATGGCGATCGAAGGACTCATCCGGGAGCTGAACGACCCGTACGCCGTGGTGCTCTCGCCCCGGGAAGTGGAGGAGTTTCAGGAGGAAACGACGGGCAACTATGCCGGGATCGGCGTCCAGATCTCCGAGTTGAACGAGGCTGTCACGATCACGGCTGTCTTCCGGGGCACACCCGCGGAGCAGGCGGGGCTCGTCGTGGGCGACCGGATCGTCGGGGTGGACCAGGATTCGGCGGAGGGGTGGACGGTGAGCGACGCGTCCGACCGGATCCGGGGGGAAGCCGGCACCACCGTCGAGGTGGTGATTCTGCGGGACGGCATCCCGGACCCCATCCGCATGCCGATCCAGCGGGACCAGGTGCACATCCCCTCCGTCGAGGCCGACGTGATCTTCGACGACATCGGCTACATCCACCTCGATCGTGTCACGCGTGGCTCGGCCGCGGAAATGGATTCCGTGCTCACGCTCCTCAAGGATACGCGCGGCATCATCATCGATGTCCGGCGCAACCCGGGCGGGTATCTGGACGAATCGCTGGAGATGGCCGACCTCTTCCTCGATCCGGGCTCCGTGCTCGTGAAGACGACGAATCGCGATCCCCGGCGTGGCGCGGGCGCCGCGATGCGGGAGGAGTCCGGCGTCGCCCGCACTCAGCCCAGGCTGCCGGGCAAGCCGGTGGTCGTCCTGGTGGACCGGTTCACCGCATCCGCGGCCGAGATTGTCGCCGGCGCGCTTCAGGACCACGACCGTGCCCTGGTCATCGGGGAGCGCACGTTCGGCAAGGGGCTCGTCCAGACGGTGATCCCGCTCCCGGAGGGGCGCCAGCTCCGAATCACCACCGGCGAGTGGTACACGCCCCTGGGGCGATCGCTGCACCGTCCCCGCGACCGTGAAGGACGGCTGCTGGAAGAGGAGCTGGAGGCGGACGTCCCCCGCTTCCGCTCACAGGGCGGGCGGGAGCTGCTCGGAGGAGGCGGGGTCTTCCCCGACATCAGCATCGACGCGGATACACTCACGGAGAACGAGCAGGAGATGCTGCGCGCGGCGGCGCGGGAGGAAGTACTCATCGGTCTGCGCATCAACGAGCTTGCCTTCCAGGCCGCTCAGCGGGCTCTCGAAACCGACGATCCCGCGGGGACCGCCCACGTCACGGATGCCGAATTCCAGGGGTTGCTGGAGGGACTCGTGGGAGAGGGACTTCCCGCCGAAGTGCTCGAGCCCCAGGACGCACAGGACTACCTGCGCTGGCGGGTGAAGGACGTCCTCTACGTGCGGCTGGGCGCCCACGGCCGCGCTACCGAGGTCAAGGTGGAGCGCGACCCGGTGCTCGCGCAGGCGATCCGGCTGATGGACCAGGCCCGCACGCTGAACGACCTCTTTACGCTGGCCGGTGCGCACCTCGGGGAAATCGAGCGCACGCCGGGAGGCTGACAGACGAGGAATCCTGGACATGCCGGGGACGGGTTCGACAGCAGTCGAGAGAGAAGACGAAATCGACAGAGCACCGCTGTCCACGCCCGTCGTGCGGGCGCGCCTCAAGCCCGGGGGTGAAACTTCCGGTGGATCCCCTGCAGGTATTCGCGATCGACGTGGGTGTAGATCTGCGTGGTCGAGATGTCCGCGTGGCCCAGCAGTTCCTGGACGGACGCGATGTCCGCCCCCCGCTCGAGGAGATGCGTGGCGAAGGAATGCCGCAGCGTGTGGGGCGAGACCCGCTTTCGGAGTCCCGCGCGCTCGGCGTTCTCCCGGACGATCGTCCAGATGGTCATGCGGGACAGGGGCCGCCCCCTCGCGTTGAGGAAGAGCACGCCCTCGCCTTCCCCTTTCTCCAGCCCGGGGCGCACCTTTTCGAAGTAGCGCCCGATCGCTCGCCTCGCCGCACCTCCCACCGGAACCATCCGTTCCTTCGATCCTTTTCCGAAGACGGTGCAGAACCCTTCGTCCAGCTCGAGATCGGAGAGTCGGAGCTCCGTCAGCTCCGAAACCCGGATGCCCGTCGCGTAGAGCAGCTCGAGGATCGCGCGATCCCGCCAGAAGAACCGGTGCTCTGCCCGGGGCGCCTCGAGGAGCCGGACCACTTCCTCCTCCGAAAGGAAATCCGGGAGCTTCCGCCCTACCCGGGGCGATTCCAGCCGTTCGCTGGGATCCGCCTCCAACACCCCTTCGGCCAGGAGAAAGGCGAAGTACGTCCGCATGGAGGAGAGCGCGCGCCGAATCGAGGAGGGCGCGAGTCCCCGCTCCTTGAGCGCGTAGACGTGCTCGCGCAGGTCGCGGTGGCCGATGTCCCGCGGACGCTGGATTCCCCGCCCCTCGAGAAAGTCCAGCAGTCGATCAAGATCCCGGTGATATGCCTTGATCGTGCGGTCCGAGAGCCCCCGCTCGAAGCTCAGGTAGTCCGCGAAGTGCTCCATTCGAAAGCTCCGCGACGCGGCCATCTCACGACTTCTCCCGACTCCGGTACCACCAGAGTCCCAGCGCCGCGAAGACCAGGAGCGCGATGCCGAGAAGGACCAGGTTCGCGCCCTCGAGCCGGCGGAGGATGACGTCGATGTTGCGTCCCGCCTGGAAGCCCAGCCAGACGATCAGTCCGTGCCATACCCCGGAGGCGACCACGATGGGCGCGGCCACGGGGAGGAAGCGCTGGTGGCTCACGCCGGCGAAGACGGGGACGATCGCCCGCAGACCCGGCATGAAGCGGGTGAAGAAGATCGCCCACACGCCCCAGCGGTTGTAGAACCCCTCCATGCGCTCCAGCTGCGCCGGCTGGAGGAGCTTGCGCCCCACGCCGCCCGCGAAGAAGGGCCGCCCGTAGCGATGACCCGCGCCGTACACCGCCAGGGCCGAGCCGACGTTCGCGGCCCACGTCACCAGGAAGACGATACCGACGTCCACGCTCCCGCGCGCCGCGAGAAACCCTCCGAGAACGATGAACGTGTCCGCGGGAACGGGTGGGACGATGTTCTCGAGCGCGGCACCGACGCCGAGCACGACGTAGATCAGGAGGGGTGGGAGTGCCTCGAGGTGGGCGAAGAGCTCATGCATGACCGGAGTCTACGAGCGCGACCGCGTGGACGGCCAGACCTTCCCCGGCGCCGATCCACCCCATTCCCTCGTTCGTCTTGCCCTTCACCGAGACGAGGTCGGCGTCGATCGCCATGGCCATGGCCAGCCGGGCGCACATCGCTTCGGCTCTCGGGCCGATGCGCGGGCTCTCGCAGATGACCGTGACGTCCACGTTCACCACGCGCAGGCCGAGCCCGTGCACGATCGCGACCGCGCGCTCGAGCAGGTCGATGGAGTCGGCGTCCCGCCAGCGCTCGTCCCCGGGGGGAAAGTGCCGGCCGATGTCCCCCGCTCCGGCGGCGCCCAGGATCGCGTCCGTCACGGCGTGCGCCACCGCGTCCCCGTCCGAGAATCCCGTCAGCCCGGGCGCGCCGGGAATGTGGACGCCCCCCAGCACGAGCGGTCGCCCCGGATCGAAGCGGTGGGAGTCGTACCCGAAGCCGACTCTCATTCCTGCGCCATCCGGGAATTTCGCGGACGTGCCATCGCTCCGAGAACGGCTCGTGGGAGAAGACCCTGCGGAAGAGCGACCGCGATCAGATCGCTACTCCTCCCAGCGCCGCGTGGCCAGGCAGACGTTGTGCCCCCCGAAGCCGAAGGAGTTGGAGAGCGCCATGCGCACCGGCCGCTCCACCGTCCCTTCGGTCGCGTAGTCGAGGTCGCAGTCGGGATCCGGTTCGCTGTAGTTGATGGTCGGCGGTATCCGGCCCTCATGGCACGCGAGAACGCAGACAATGGCCTCCACCGCGCCAGCCGCGCCGAGCAGGTGCCCCGTCATCGACTTCGTGGAGCCCACCACCAGCGCGTCGGCCGCTTCGCCCATCACCGCACGGATCGCCGCGGTCTCGGACTTGTCGTTCTGCGGCGTCGAGGTGCCGTGAGCGTTGATGTAGTCGATCTCCGCGGGCGATGCACCCGCGTCGGCGAGCGCGATCCTCATCGCGCTCTGCGCTCCGGCCCCTCCCGGAGCCGGCGACGTGATGTGATAGGCGTCGGCGGACATCCCGCACCCGGCCAGCTCCGCCAGGATGGTTGCCCCACGCTCCTGCGCGTGCTCCAGCGACTCGAGCACCAGCGCACCGGCCCCCTCGCCCATCAGGAAGCCGTCGCGGGACCTGTCGAAGGGCCGACTCGCCTTCTCCGGCTCGTCGTTGCGGGTGGACATTGCCTTCATGGCGGAAAAACCCGCCACCGTGAGCGGCGTGATCGTCGCTTCCGTCCCTCCCGCGATCATGATGTCGGCGTCCCCGCGCTCGATGACGCGCATGGCGTCACCGATGGCGTGCGCGCTCGACGCACACGCCGAAACGGTCGCGTAGTTCGGCCCGCGCGCATCGTATCGGATGGAGATGAGCCCTGCGGCGATGTCGGGAATGAACATCGGCACGAAAAACGGCGAAACCCGGCTCGGGCCTCGTTCGATGAGCGTCCTGCACTGCTCCTCGAAGGTGGATATCCCGCCGATTCCGCTCCCGAAGATCACGCCGAAGCGCTCGGGATCGACGCCGGGGGTGTCCCCGAAGCCGGCGGACGCCATCGCCTCGCCGGCGACCGACACCGCGAACTGGGCGAAGCGGTCGTAGCGTCGGACCTCCTTCGGCTCCATGTGCCTCGAGGCATCGAAGTCCTTCACCTCGCACGCGATGCGTGTGGCGAAGTCCTCCGTCGCGTTGAAGTGCGTGATGGCGCTCCCCCCGGACCGGCCGGCGTGCATCGCCGCCCAGGTCGACTCGACGTCGTTCCCGACGGGCGTCACCATGCCGACTCCGGTGACCACGATCCGCCGGGCATCCCCGTTCCGTGTGCTCATGGCTTCCCTGATTCGCAGGCCGCCCTCAGGCCGCGACGTTGTCCGTCAGATACGAAATCGCCTGGCCAACCGTGCGCATCTGCTCCGCATCCTCGTCGGGGATGTCGATTCCGAACTCCTCCTCGAAGGCCATCACGAGCTCGACCGTGTCCAGCGAGTCCGCGCCGAGATCCTCGACGAAGGATGCTTCCGGCGTGACCTTCTCCGCCTCCACTCCCAACTCGTTCACGATGATCTCCTTGACCCTGCTACCGATGTCTCCCGCCATTTTTCCCCCGATGTTGAAGAATTGACCTGAAATAGAAAAACAAGGACGTACCCCTGCCCACACTGCGATCCTGCGCTACGTCACCATGCCGCCGTCCACCGTCAGAAGCTGCCCGGTGATGTACCCCGCCCACGGCCCCACGAGGAAACGTGCCGCCCGGGCCACGTCCTCCGGAACGCCGAGGCGTCCCATCGAAATCTGCTTCTGGAGCGCCGCGACCGCCTCTTCGCCCAGCCCCGCCGTCATGTCCGTCTCGATGAACCCCGGCGCGATCGCGTTGCACCGGATGTTCCGCGACGCCAACTCCTTTGCAACGCTCTTGGTGAAGCCGATCAGCCCCGCCTTCGAGGCGGAGTAGTTGGCCTGGCCGGCGTTTCCCATCAACCCGATGACGGACGTCATGTTGACGATCGCCCCCTTGCGACGCTTCATCATTCCGCGCGTCACTGCACGGGTCATGTGAAAGGCCCCCTTCAGGTTGACCGCCATGACCTCGTCCCACTCCTCGTCCTTCATCCGGAGCAGGATATTGTCCCGGGTGACCCCGGCGTTGTTCACCAGGATCCCGACGGCGCCGAGGTCGGCCTCCACCGCCTCCACCGTCGAACGTACGGCGGCCGCGTCGGCGACGTCACAAGCGTAGCCCCGATGGCCTTCTCCGGGAAGACGCGACGCCTCTTCCTCGGCGCGCGCGCCGTCGCGCCCGATGAGCGCGACGGTGGCGCCGCCCGCGGCAAGCGTGCGGCCGATCGCGAGGCCGATGCCGCGCGTTCCGCCCGTCACAAGAGCGATTTCGCCCTCCAGCTCCCGCACCAGTCCTGCCGCTTCCTCCGTCATATCCGTCACGTGCTGAACGCCTCCATCGCATCCGGTTCACCCAGCGACACGCAGTCGAATCCCTTGGCGTTTCGCCGATTAAGCCCACACAACACCGCTCCCGGCCCCAGCTCGACGAACCGGTCCACCCCGCTGTCCAGCATCGTCGCGATCGACTCGCTCCAGCGGACCGGAGAGGTGAGCTGGCGGACGAGAAGGTCCCGCGCACCGATCCCGTCCGGAACGGGCCCGGTCGTGACGTTGGAAACCACCGGGAAGTCCGAGGCGTGGAAAGTGAGCCCCTCCAGCCGCTGCCGCAATCCCTCCTCCGCCGGAAGCATGAGGGGAGAGTGGAAGGCCCCGGAGACCTCGAGGAGCACGGCGCGCTTCGCGCCCGCCGCCTTCGCTCCCTCCATCGCACGATGAACCGCTGCCGTGTCGCCGCTTATGACGACCTGGCCTGTGGTATTGAAATTCGCGGGCACGCACACTTCATCCCCCGACGGGGACGAGGCCTCGCGGCACACGCGCTCCACCTCCGCGTCCTCCAGGCCGAGAAGGGCCGCCATGGCCCCTTCCCTGCTCTGACCGGCAGCGTACATCAGCTCGCCGCGCAGACGGACGGCGCCGAGTGCATCGAGGAACAAGAGCGTTCCTGCGGCCACGTGCGCGGAAAATTCCCCCAGCGAGTGCCCCGCGGCCATCGCCGGAGCCCCGATCTTCTCCGGCGCGAGCTCCTTGGCCACGCGGAAGGCCGCGACCGAGTGCACCAGGATGGCGGGCTGCGCATTGCGCGTGAGGACAAGCTCCTCGGCGGGGCCCTCCCACATGATACGCGAGAGGGGCACGCCGAGTATCTCGTCGGCTTCCTCGAAGGTGCGGGCCGCCACGGGGTACCGTCGGGCGAGCTCGTGGCCCATGCCGACGGCCTGGGACCCCTGTCCCGGAAAGAGAAGTGCGAGTGACATCAGGAAGACCGAACCGCTAGAAGCGGAGGACCATCGAGCCCCAGGTGAGGCCCGCGCCGAAGGCGACGGTGAGGACATTGGCGCCCGGTCCGATGAGTCCCTGTTCCAGTGCCTCGTCCAGAGCCACGGGAATCGAGGCGGAGCTCATGTTTCCGTACCGGTCGACGTTCACGAACGTCCGGTCCATCGAGATCCCGGCGTAGCGCGCAGTGGACTCGATGATCCGGATGTTGGCCTGGTGCGGAATCATGAGGTCCACGTCCTCCGCGCAGAGATTCGCGTCCTCGAGAGCGTGCTTCGCGGCGTCCGCCATCGAGCGCACGGCCGACTTGAAGATCTCGCGCCCGGCCATCTGCATGAGATGGCTTTTCGCGAGGATCACCTCCGGATTCAGGGGCATCGCGACTCCCCCGGCGGGACGATGCAGAAGCCCCGCGAGCTTCCCGTCCGACTTCATGTGGCTGGAGACGATGCCGCGCTCGCCGTCCGACGAAGCGGTCAGGACAACGGCACCGGCGCCGTCTCCGAAGAGGACGCAGAGGGAGCGGTCCTCCCAGTCGATGATCCGGCTCATCATCTCGGTCGAGATCACGAGCGCGACCTTCCCCCGTCCGGCGGCCAGGTACCCTTCGGCCATCGACAGGCCGTAGATGAAGCCGGAACAGGCGGCGGAGAGGTCCAGCGCCACGGCATTCGACGCCCCGATGAGCGCCTGGATGTCGCAGGCGGTGGAGGGGAGGAGCCGGTCCGGCGTCGCCGTGGAGACGACGAGGAAGTCGACATCCTCCGGCGTGTACCCGCCGCGCTCGAGGGCGATTCGGGCCGCAGAAGCACCCATCTCCGCGGTCAGCAACCCTTCCTCGGCGATCCTGCGCTCCTTGATCCCCGTGCGCTCCGTGATCCACTGGTCGGACGTGTCGACCATCGACTCGAGGTCCTTGTTCGTGAGGACCTTGTCGGGAAGGAAACGGCCGGTGGAGCGGATTTCGACAATGGGCTTCGCGAGCGTCATACGACCTCCTCGGTACCCGTGGCCTCTGCAAGCTCCCGGGCGATGTGCGAGACCATGGTTGAGCGAACAGCCTGCAATGCGACCTTGATCGCGTTCCGGATCGCCTTCGGCGTGGACTGCCCGTGGCAGATGATGGTCACCCCGTTCACGCCGAGCAAGGGTGCACCACCATATTCCGAGTAGTCGATGACGCGAAAGACGTTCTCCAGCTCGATCACGGTATCGGTCTGCTCGAGCTCGCGCTCGAGGAGCTCGATGACGAACGAGGCGACCGACTCGTAGAACTTCAGGAGGACGTTGCCCACGAAGCCGTCGCAGACGAGCACATCGCACGCCCCCTGGATGATGTCCCGCCCTTCGACGTTGCCGACGAAGTTGAGATTGCTGGCGGCGAGGAGGCGGTGTGTCTCCACCGCGAGCTCGTTCCCCTTCTCCGGCTCTTCGCCGATGTTCAGGAGGGCGACCCGCGGGCGTTCGATCCCCATCAGGTCCTGCGCGTAGATGTTGCCCAGGCGCGCGAACTGGAGCAGGTGCTGCGGCTTGCAGTCGATGTTCGCACCGGCATCCAGCATGAGGGCGGGACGCTTCGCGGTCGGCAGGAGCGTCCCGATGGCCGGGCGATCCACCCCGGGGAGGGAGCGGAGGAGAAAGAGCGACGACGCCATCACGGCGCCGGTCGAACCGGCACTCACGAAGGCGTCGGCCTTTCCTTCCTTCTGGAGTCGGAGGCCGACCACGATGGAGGAGTTGGGCTTTCTGCGGACCGCCGCAGCGGGAGAATCCGCCGACGTGATGCGATCCGGGGCGTGGACCACCTCTACCCGGTCGCGCGGATATTCCCCGGAGGCGTCGAGCACGGCCTCGATTGCCGCCGTGTCCCCCACCAGGAGAACCCGGAGGGTGGGATCGTCCCGAAGGGCCTCCAGGGCACCGGCGATCTCGCTTTCCGGAGCACTGTCCGTGCCCATGGCATCGAGCGCGATGCGCAAGGGTTCAGCCCTCGCTAGCTGGCTTCGACTTCGAAGACGGCTTCTTTCCGATAGTAGCCGCAGCTTCCGCACACGCGGTGCGGCTGCTTCGGGTCGGAGCAGCGGGGGCAGGTCTGGACGACGACGGCCTCGGCCTTGTAGTGGGTGCGACGCTTGCGCTGACGCTGCTTGGAAATCCGCTTCTTCGGGACAGCCATGATATCTCTCTCAGTCTTCCTTCAGTGTTCGGAGTGCCGCCCATCGCGGGTCGGGCTCCTCCAGCGTGCAGTCGCACTCTTCTTCGTTTCTGTCGATTCCACAGCGGGGGCAGAGTCCCGCACAGTCGGGCCTGCACAACGCGTAGGCAGGGACGCCGAGAATGAGCTCCTCCCGCAGCGTCTCGCCCAGGTCCAGGTCCCTCGCCTCCAGGGGAAGCGGCCGGGCCTCTCCCGCCTCGTCCTCGTCGCCGAGCTCGTCTGTCGCCGCGTAGACGAGCGTGACCTCCTCCTTGAAGGGGCAGGAGAGCTCCCGGAGACATCGCCGGCACGTCTGCGCCAGCACCGTCTCCACCGTTCCCCGCACGACGACTTCACCCGTGGCGACCGTCGAAACGAGCGCCTTCACCCGCACCGGAGTCCGGAACCGGAGCTCCGTCCCCTTCCAGAGCGAATCGTCTTCGGAAATTTCCCCCTCCACAGGGATCGCGCCCTTCCGCTCCAGGGCGGACAGATCGACCTTGAGCATAGTCTGAAAAGCTACCTTTCCCGCACCCGAATGTCAACGCGCAGACCGGTCCCGAGAGGCCCGGGCGCGGCGGCGCGATGTGGGCGTCCGATCGCATGGGTCGAGGCATCCGACCGGGCAGGGCAGCCGGGGCGAGGCAGGGCAGAAGGTGCAACCGGGGGCCCTATTTGTCCCAAAGTGTGAAAAAACCGGGGGCGGCGTCGAGATGATCAGTTGGGGACCCTCGAAACTCTCGTGAAAAGGGCCTCGACGGCGAACTCAGCGAACATCCACCGACACGTCCCCCGTCGGCGGGCATCCTCCAGCTCCCGCCCCGCGGTCCGGTCGACAGGGGCTCCTTGTACGCCCTGCACAGATCCCCTGAACGCGCTGATGTCTGCGCACGCGCCCCCACCCGACCCGACTTCCCACCCTACCCGGTGCCCGGCGCCGGCCACACCATCGGGATGGGGCTTCAACCCTCGAGACCCAGGAGCTCCTGCCTCGCGAAGAAGAAGGCGATCTCGGCCGCGGCATTCTCGTCCGAATCCGAGGCGTGAATGGCGTTTCGCTCCTTGGATTCCGCGAAGAGCTTTCGGACGGTACCGTCGGCGGCCTCGGCAGGATCGGTGGCGCCGATCACCTCGCGGAGCTTCGGAACCGCGCCCCGCGCCTCGAGGATCATCGGAACGGCGCGCCCGGACGTCATGAAGGACACGAGTGAGTCGTAGAACGGACGCTCCCGGTGAACGGCGTAGAAGGCCTGCGCCTGTGCCGACGTCAGGCGCGTCATCCGCATGGCTCGGACGGTGAAGCCAGCCTCTTCCAGGTGTGCCACGATCTTTCCTGCCTTCCCCGATGCAACGGCGTCCGGCTTCACGATGGCGAGCGTTCTGTTCATCAAGTCTTCCTCCTGGATGGAATTGGTTTCAGTAAAACGATGGCTTCACGGCCCGATGGACCCCGGCCCGAAGTGCGCCCTCAGCTGCCGAAGATCTTGCGGAGCACGGTGTCGCGCGTCAGGAAGCCGATCAGTTCGCCCTCCCGCACGACGGGAAGCTGCGCCACGTCCCGGTTGACCATGATGTTTGCCGCCTCCATCAGGCTCTGATTCTCCGAGACGCACAGGATCGAGCGGCTCATCACATCGCGGGCCTGGAGCGGGCGGTGTCCACTGGCCTGATCGGCCTCGCCATCTCCGGTCATGCGGCGCGCCAGAAGGTGCTTCAGGGCGTCGGCGGAGGTAATGATTCCCAGCACCTCGAACTTCTCGCCCACGACCGGGAGCGTCGCCAGCCCCTTCTCCACCATCAGCTCCACCACCTCCGTCACCG